>JBCDAP010000064.1:0-7507 GCA_039185335.1 Planctomycetota bacterium
ATGAGATGCGAGGCGGGAGTGGCGGGAGCGGCGGAGGTGGAGCGAACGGAGGTGTTGGTGGCAACGGTGCTGACGGCGGGAACGGGCCGTTCCCGGGTGATGGTGCGAATGGCGGGCGAGGTGGTCACGGCGTCAGCACCGTTGCCACCAACACCTCCGTTCGCTCCACCTCCGCCGCTCCCGCCACTCCCGCCTCGCATCTCATAGATGTTGTTCTGCGCAACGATCAACTCCTGCACGCTAAACGCTGTCACCAGGAACCCATTCGCACCACTCCCGCCCGCGCCGCCGCCACCCCCAGTCCCACCAGGCTCACCCGGCTCAGCCCCGCCAAAGAGCGGGTTCTCGCCGTCATCCCCACGCACGCCGTTGAACCCAAACCCACCATTCCCGCCGCTGCCGCCGCGGTTGCCCCCAAAGTCATTGTTGAACACCACCGCCGTCTGCGCCCCGTCAAGATCAAACACCGCAAGCGACCCACCCGAATCACCCGAACGACCCGCTCCGCCCGATGCGGTCGCGTTCCTCCCGTCTTCACCCTCTTTGCCGCGGAACCCAGACACATCGTTCCCTTCGAACCAGATCGACGAACCCGAAGTCGCGCGCACCATCGAGTGCACTAAATACGACGCCGGATCGCTCGGCCGGTTCCCGAAGCTCGTCCCCGTCCCAAGGATGTCCGAGTCGTACACCTCGAGTTCCCCGCCGTTCTCCACCTGGAAGTAACGCCCCGGCCCATCGATAAAGAAACTGTCATCCACCACCGCACGCGCACCCTCGCCCGTCACCGTCACGAACGGCACACGCGCACTCCGCATCGATGTGTCAAAGAAATACGCAAGCCCGCCTGCCTCAACGCGCACCCCCTCCCACGTCGGCGAAGTGTTCCCACGCAACAGCACCGGGCTGAACTCCGTGTTGAACCCGCACGCCACCAACACCCCACCATCACGCACCACAATCCCAGCACCAGGCTGGAACCGAAGCGTCACCTCACCCTCCATAAAGAATGGCCCGGTGATATTCAGATCGGTACTGCGATTGATGTTGGTCCCCGATGTGTAGCCACCCACAGTACCTGGGAACTCGGAGAGGTCGATCCCACAGACCACGCGAGCCGATACAGCAGGCACGCCAACAATCGCAACAGCCGTCAAGGCAGCACACCGGATCAAGAACGGACTCATATTCACTCCTGCAAGCGGGTCGATCATCAAAATCCCCGGTAAGGGATTGTCCTCGACATGCCGCTCAAGTCAACGAGAATCGTCTGTCCAACGGCGATTCAGGCTTTCTAAGCCGATCTACGCGATCAATACCAGCGTTATTCGCACCCAACTCCTGGCCTCCTCCAAAACCTCGTGTATGTTTGCAAACATATCCAGGAGACGCTCAGGGGTTGAAAGGGGTTGAGGGGTGACAAATTCGTTTCGCGTTAACAAGCACCGCAGACGTACTTCCGCATTCACGCTTATCGAGCTTCTGGTAGTCATCGCCATCATCGCGCTCCTCGTCGGCTTGCTGCTGCCCACGCTGAGCAACGTCCGAGAAACGGCGCTGGAAGTCGGATGCACAAGCAACATCCGCATGAAATCGATCGCAGCCATCACCTACGCCGTGGACAACGATGATGAGGTCTGGCCTCAGTTTGATTGGCTCCCCTTGCCGTACCAACTCTTTGGCTCCGGGGCGCCCGGGGGAAACAACGTGCAGATCGGCAAAGGCCACCTCTACGAATATGTCGACAACGTGGATGAAATCACCGCGTGCCCCAAAAACCAACGCAGGGATCTCAACGGCGACACCCTCAACCTCATCGACCCGTTCGACAGCACAAACACATCCTTCGTTACCGGCGTCCGCTTTGACTACACCATGGTCACCCGCATGCAAGGCGCCAAGCTCAGCGGAACCACGCGCGTTGGGGTAATCAGCAACCCCAGTTTCTTTTTTGCCAGCAGCCGCACTCCCCTGGTCATCACCGATGACTCGATAATCAATGTCCTCCCCAGCATGCCGATCTTCATCGAAGAAAGCCTCCATCTCCACAACAACGGCATTACCGACGGGCTCTGGGGCAACGCCGACCAAATCACCACCCGCCACCGCGGCTTCGGCATGGTCGGCTACCTCGACGGCCGCGCCGGACGATTCGAAACATCGATCAGCACCGCCAACCACGATCCCGCCGCAATCGACCCCACCGACCTCGATTGCAACGACTTCTACGCGTTGGGACCTGAGGGCTGGGTGCGAATCGAACCCAACAACATCAACAACAACTCGAACTGGCGCACCCGCCCGTTCGGCTGGATCAACCGACCGATCCCAGAGTGATCCGACCCACCAAAACCGAAGCCAGCATCACATCAACCAGAGTGGAGAGAGCAAGTGTCTTGCATCATCATGGCGCGTGCCAAATGAGGCCGATCACCCCCCTCTAAATGAGTGAGTGTCATCCCTACCTCAATGAAGTCAATCAAAAAACGCTTATGCAACGGCATTCGCAAAAGGATCTATCGACTCAAAATAGCCAGATCTGTCCTGAATGCATCAGGTAATCGATACCGCACCGAACCATATCATGTCGTGGTACGAGAACACAAATCAGCGGCTGCGCGTGTCGGAGGGAAAAACGGTCAGCAAACATGCGTTGCACTTCGGTACGTCCAGATTGTTCGCAAGCATTGGAGAGATTCATCATGACCAGTTCCATAACCCATTCCATCGTCGTATCCATAGCAACCCTATTGGCGGTCGAGCCGGCTTGCGGGCAGTTGGTGTTCCCGATTTTTGTGCCCGATCCAGCACAACCTGATGACGGCAGCGTTGCGTGCACACGTGTCCCAGGCGAGTCCGAATGCAGCAACAACAATAGGTTCGGCGAGGCCCTTGTTGAAGGTGTGTTCTTCGAGGTCTCCGTCCTCGGCTCGATCAACTTTGATGACGACACGAGATTCCTGACACGGGCGCGCGCATTCAATCCCTCCGCCAACCTATCAGTGGGCTTCACGGAGTTGCGGGCCTTCTTTATGGTTCCACGCGATACACGGGCCGTGTTGTCTTGGAATTGGGAGCTCGAGGTCCCCCCCGTTGGCGCACCGGCGAACCGCACCTACTTCCAGTTGTTAGAGATCACCCCTCCGGGCGAGCCGCAAGATCCAGACTTCGTATTCGTGGAGCGGGCGGTCCTTGATCATTCGCCGCTGTCGGGAACCATCGAAGTCACGCTGCTCGAAGACCGAGTGTACCGCGTGCTGATGGAAGCTTGGCCCGACAACATGGACCTGCGCGATGTTCCGCCGGGCGATGCTTTGGCCACCGTCGTCTCGACAATTTCCCTGTTCCCGCTACCCTGCCCGGCAGCCGAACTCGAATCTCCCTTGGACGTACCCGACTTTCTGGATGCAGCCCGGTTCCAGAACGAACTAGAAGATCGCATACCTACGGCAGACTGGAATGGGGACGGCTCGTTCAGCAGCTCGGATGTGACTGATTTCTTGGCCGACCTGAACGCCGGCTGTCCCTAAGCAGGAACGGCCTGCCCACATCACCTTCTAGCAGATCTCGTACTGAGCCTTATTGAAGCGGGATCACCGCGTCCAGCACACGGCGCAACACCTCTGCAGGTGTGCCAAGCGCATCGATGTCATGAATCAAAGACTTGTCATAAAGATCAAGCATCGGCCGTGTTGATTCGGTATAGATCTCCAAACGGCGCTTGATCACATTCACATCCGCATCGTCCGGACGATCTTCTTTCTCTGCGCGTTTGCGGAGGCGCTCGATCAGTTCATTCTCATCGCTTGCCACCAAGTGGATCACACCAAGCACGCGCACATGCGCCTTCATCAGTTCCGCCTGGTTCGCGTTCCGCGGGATGCCGTCGAGCACGACGATGTCGCCCGTCGCGCTGACTGTCCCCTCGCTCACACGCCGATCCAGATCCGACCGCCAGATATCGATCGTCAGATCGTCCGGCACTAGCTCACCCTTCGTCGAGTAGCTCAAGAACGTCTGCCCTAGCTCCGACTGCTTGTCGAGAGAACGGAACACATCGCCCGATGAGTGATGGAAGAAGCCCGGCACGGTGCCGAGAACTTTGCCCTGCGTGCCCTTTCCAACGCCAGGAGGGCCGAACAGCAAGATGGAATCGAATGTGGACATAGGCAAACTCGATTGGTTGTAAGGGGACGGAGTGTGGATGAATTGAGGGAAACATGTTAGGTGATTCTGAGCTGCATGTGTTAATAGTTAGGCTCTTTTGATGGCACGCTTAGCCCAGCCCATTTCGCGAGAAAGCCTCTCGGAGGTCCGCGGTCTGACCCACCGCTGGTCGTGGCGGATCGGCACCGCCGACGCGAAAACGCTTTCTGAGGCCGCAGGGGTGACCGATCTGCTCGGCAGGGTCCTCGCAGCTCGCGGTGTCGCATCAGGCGAAGAAGCCAAGGCCCTCATCGAACCAAGCCTGAGCAAGGCCCTGCACGAGCCGAGCCTCTTGCCAGACCTCGATCGCGCCGCCGAGCGGATCCTCAGCGCCGTCAAAGAACGCGAGCCGATCGTCATCTTCGGGGATTACGACGCCGATGGGCTCTGCGCCACAGCCATCCTCGTCCGTCTCATCAAAACCATCGATCCTCAAGCACTGGTCACGCCCTATATCCCTTCGCGCATCGACGAAGGCTACGGCCTCAGCACCGAAGCGATCACATCGCTTGCCCAAAATGGCGCCAAGGTCATCGTCTCGGTCGACTGCGGGATCACTGCTTTTGAACAAGCAGACATCTCGCTCGCAAACGGCGTCGATCTCATCATCACCGACCATCACAACCCCCCCGACGAATCCACAGGTATCCCCAACGCGTACGCCGTCGTACATCCACGACGTCCTGGCTCGCTTTACCCATTCGGCGAACTCTGCGGCGCGGGCGTCGCCTTCAAACTCGCGTGGCGCATCGCAACGATGCGAGCCGGCACCAACGCGGTCGGCAAGCAGATGCGCGCCACGCTCTTAGAACTCATGTCCCTCGCGGCTATCGCGACTGTCGCCGACATTGTTCCACTTGTCGACGAGAACCGCGCCATTGTGCGTTTCGGACTCGCGCACCTGCCTTCATCAAAGTCCGTCGGCGTGCGCGCCCTGCTTGCAATAAGCGATCTCAACGACAGCGCTGTGACATCAGAAGACGCAGGCTACCGGCTCGCTCCGCGACTGAATGCTGCGGGTCGGATGGCACACGCCAACCTCGCGCTCGAGCTCCTGCTGACCAACGACGCGACACGCGCCGGCGCGATCGCACGCGAACTCAACGATCTCAACACCGCGCGCAAAGCGGAAGAGAGAAGGATCGCTGAAGAAGCATCGGGCATGGTCGATGAAGAGATGCTCACCTCCGACGCCTCGCGTACCATCGTGCTCGCGAGCAAGGACTGGAACCCTGGCATCGTGGGCATTGTCTGCTCCAGGCTCGTTCGCAAGTTCGGACGCCCCACTATTCTGCTCTGCGAACAAAACGGTGTGCTGTCGGGCTCGGGACGGTCGATCGATGGTTACTCGCTGCACGAAGGGCTGACCGCCGCTGCCGAGCATCTCGAACGCTTCGGCGGTCACGATATGGCCGCCGGGCTTTCGCTCCGTGCCGAACACCTCGAAGCGTTCCGCAACGAACTCGAACGTCACGCGGCTCACCATATCGACGAAGACATGCTCGTCCCCATGCTGCGCATCGATGCTTCGGCGCGTCCGAACGAGCTAACCGTCCGATCGATTCGTGAACTCCTGTCGCTCGGCCCGTTCGGAGCCGGCAACCGCTCGCCGCGCATCATGCTCGAGGGCATCAAACTCGGCCGAGGCGCCGAAGCGCTCGGCGCTCACGGAAACCACATCGCGCTGCACTGCGTCGAAAACGGCGTCGGCATCCGCGTCGTCGGCTGGGGCTTCGGCGAGTTCCGCGAACTCCTCCGCGCGGGTGGCGTCGTCGACCTCGTCGTTGAACCCAAAATCAACGAATGGCAAGGCCGGCTGAGCGTTGAAGGCACGCTCATCGATGCCCGCTTGCACTGACTCTTCGCTTCAAGGGCAAAGGTTTTCTGCGGCGTTCATGTGAACGAACAGATCAAACGCGTCACGCACGCTCGACGGGGCGGCCCGCTCGGCGTCGGTGCTGTTGGCGCTGAGGAGACTGAGGAACTCGACGGTGTCCGCCGCGTCGAGCTGTCCGAACGGCTGTGCGAGGTCGGCGTTGACATTGTTATTACCGAGCGCGGTGATCGCGGTATTGCTTGTGATGCTTAATAAAGTTCCACCGGGCACGGTGTTCTCGGTTGCGCCAAAGAAAAAGAAGCTGCGTCCGCCGTCCGCGCCTGGTGTGAACCCGATCGGGAAATCGCCGGACCGCTGGCTGAGCGAGGCTCCGACAAAGAAGCGATCGCCTGGAGACCCAACTGAAATCGGCGGGATTGAGAGCGTCACGTTTTTGAGTGTTTCTGCCGAAACAGGGCCGAACGAAGCGATCAGTGTTGCATCGCTCGGATTCCCGTCGTTGTTGGGATCATCGAAGATCGCGAGCCAGATGTCTTGCGGCTCGGTAGAGAGAATGCCAACTCCAACGGAGATCTGGTTAATGTTAGTCGCGTTCGCTTGGACGTCGAAGCGTTTCATCCAGACAATATCGGTTCCGTCGGGAAGACCGAACGCTGTGCCGCTCGAGAACTCGAGCTCGCCGAACGAGTAGAGCGTCGAGCAAAGGGTGCTGCTGCAACGGAAGCTGGCGATCTCGGACTCTAGTTCGTTGTGCGAGCGAGCGTTGTCACGGGAGTTGGCGATACCGGTCGGGACACCCATGAAGTTCACGTTCGGATTCGAAAAGTACGGAATCGTCGCGAACGACAGGATCGAATACATGATGGTTCGGCGTGCTCCCGAAGCGTTGAACTGATGAGCCCTGGCGTACGGAAACGTGATAGGTGAAGATCGCGTTTCGTGCTCCGAGCCGCGGTTGTGGCCGAGCTCGTGGGCGAGCACGAAGTCCGCGATGCGATCCCACCGGTTGACGGAAAAGGCACCACGGATTTGCGCCAGTCCGAGCGTCGAGCCGAAGCTTCCGTCGAGGAGGAGTGCGAGCAAATCAGCGCCTGTGGCGTCGCGCGAAGCGTGCAACGAATCGAGGAAACCGTCGCCCGGATCCCGAAGACGGTCCAGATTGTCTTCTAGCGCTGCAAACGATCCGGTGAGCTCGTTGTAGTTCACTTCCTCAGTCCCGACGAGGCGCAGCGGCGTTGTGATGCCCGAGTTCGCGTACGCCTGATTTGTCTGCGCGATCGCCAGGTCGATCTCTGCAAGGATTGCGGCTGTTCCGCCGGCGGCGACACGAGAATTGGTGGTGTAAGCGATATAAACATCGATCGGCTGGCCGATATCGCAGCCTTCGGTGAAGTCTTGCATCGCCGAAGTCGCCGCTGACTTGGTTGAGAACACGAAGCCACCGTTGTCTTCTTCGTGAACGTG
>JBCDAP010000065.1:0-7428 GCA_039185335.1 Planctomycetota bacterium
AAAACGGCCCAGCGAGATCGAACTCGGCCTGGGCTGGTTCGAAGGAACCCCTTGCGGGTACGCATCCCCGGTGCTCGCGTTTGTTTGCCCTTGAGCCGGCCAAACCGCCTGCGAAACAACAATCACCGCACAAACAGCCTGCGATATCCAGAACTTCATCATCTCTGATCTCCTCACATCAAACGTGAATGCCAGGACAATACCCGAGCAATCCGCTTTGTCTCTACCAGACTTCGACCCCAAATCCCATGTTCTTGGCGATCTCGCTGCAATGTAACGAAAAACATGCGATCCTCTCACCAATGATCGGCGTGAGCACCATTGTCATCATCTTGTCCGTCGCTACCGCCTGGCTGGCTCTCGCCTTCGTCGCCGCCTGGCTCGATCGGATCCGCATCCGCGAAGCCAGCCACTTCGAGGTCACCCTGATCGTTGGCCTCATGCACCTCCTGGCCCGCTTCCAGCACAATCTCCGCGTTGAGGGGCGCGAGCACATCCCGGCTCGCTCTCGCATCGATGGTGAGAACGAGGAAGGTCTGCTGATCGTTGCCAACCACACAGCAGGGATCGATCCGATGCTGGTGCAGTCTGCATTCCGCTATGAGGCTCGATGGATGATGGCCGAGGATATGCGGGCCCCGATCCTTGAATGGCTCTGGCAGCTCGGGCGGATCATCTTCGTCGATCGCGAGAACGGCAGCGGCGCTTCTGTGCGCGAGGCTCTGCGTCATCTGAAGCGAGGCGGCTGTATCGGCCTATTTCCCGAAGGGCACATCGAGCGCCCGCCGAATCACCTGTTGCCGTTCAAGGAAGGCGTAGGCGTGATCGCTGGGCGTGCTGGTGTCGCGGTTGTGCCGGTTGTTATTGAGGGGACCCCGCAGGCCGATCCGGCTTGGGCCAGCCTCTGGCGTCCCAGCCAGAGCGTGGTCCGCTTTTTGCCGGCTCTGCGATATCAACGTGAGCAATCGCCCGCCGAGATCACAGCTGACCTCGAGCGTGTGTTCCGCGATGCAACCGGCTGGCCAACCCCGACACGACTTCCCAAGATCATCGACGGCGAGCTGTACTATGTTGGTATGGACGGGCATTACCATTCTGCTTCAGGCAAGCCTGGGCCTTTGCCCGATGAACTTGCCGGTGTCTGCGAGAACCAGGATGGCGGAGGAGCGGCATGATTGTGCGTGTCCGAGGCAAGCTCGAGGCGGTGAAAGGAAACGCCGTGGTGGTTGGTGTGGGTGATGGTTCGATTGCGCGCGAGGTGCTCGTGAGTGCGTTCGACTCGTCACGTATGCACAGCATGATCGGTAACAATGTCGAGCTGCACACGCTCGAGGTCTACGAGGCATCGGGGCAAGGCGGGCATCTGACGCCTCGCTTGATGGGCTTTGTGTCGGGGCGTGACCGGGAGTTCTTTGAGCTGCTCTGCACTGTGCGGGGCATCGGACCGCGGAAAGCGCTGAGGGTGATGGCCATGGCGTCCGCAGACATCGCGAGCGCCATTGCCAGGCGTGATACGAAGCTTCTCGCGACGCTGCCCGAGATCGGGAAGCGGACCGCGGAATCAATCGCGGCGGAGCTGCATGATCGGGTGTCGCCTTTCACGATTCCGGGCGAGCAAAGCGGAGAGCCAGCCGAAGGTTCTGAGGCACGAGAAGCGCTCTCGGCAGCGGTTGAACAGGCAATCGCGGCCCTTGTGCAGCTCGGCGAGAATCGCGGCGAGGCGGAGCGGATGGTCAAACGTGCTGCCGAACAAGTCGAGGATCACGCCTCGGCGGACGATCTGCTCACCAGCGCGTTCGCGTTACGATCATGAGGATGGAGGAGCGCCTACGCTGTTCCTCCTCAGGATGTGAACCTTTGAGAATTCTCTGATGCGTTACGCGATGATCATGGCCGGCGGAGCCGGCACCCGACTCTGGCCTGTCAGCCGACAGCATCTCCCCAAGCAGTTGGTGCGCTTTGTGCCACGCGGAGGAGAACAGGTGTCATTGCTCCATCTCGCGGTCGACCGAATCGGTGATCTTGTCCAGCCTTCACACCGGTTCATCTGCACGAACGAGTCGTACCGTGGTGAGATCCGCTCCACGATCCCGGGTATCGATGATCCGCAGATTCTGGGTGAACCCGTCGGCCGGGACACATTGAATGCGGTCGGGTTCACAGCGGCAGTTCTGCACAAACGCGACCCCGAGGCTTCGTTCGCTGTGCTGAGCGCCGATCATTTGATCTCGCCCGAAGACCTGTTTCGCGATCGTTTGCATACGGCTTTCGAGATCGTCGATCATGATCCACAGACTCTGGTGGCCTGCTCGATCAAGCCGACGTATCCCGCGACACAATTCGGCTATGTGGAGATGGCGGAATCGCTCGACGGATTCGCGAACGCGAACAAGCTGGATGGCTTTGTTGAAAAGCCCAATCTTGAGCGAGCGCAGGTGTATCTCGAATCGGGTGTGTACGCATGGAATTCGGGCATCTTTGTGTGGAAGGCATCAACGATCCTTGACTGCATCCGACGCTACAAGCCCGAAAGCTACGCAGGGCTGATGAAGATCGCGGACGCGTGGGACACGCCTCAACAAAGTGAAGTGTTGCGAACGGTGTACCCCGAGTTGCCCAAGATCAGTGTTGATTATGCGATCATGGAGCCGGCTTCTCGGGAACAGGCTCGCGCTGGGAAAGATGGAGTCAAGCTCGCCACAGTTCTGCTCGATATCGACTGGCTCGACGTTGGATCGTGGCCCAGCTTTGGCGAGACTCTTGAAGAAGATTCGCATGGCAATCGAATCGCGGGAGATGCTTCCTTCGCGCATCTGCATCGAACAACCAACTCGCAGATTGTGAATTATGAGGGAAAGCATCACATTGCGTTGGTAGGTTGCGAGGATCTGATTGTGGTTCATACCGCGGACGCGACGCTTGTGATGAAGCGGGAGCAAGCAGATCTGATCAAAAAACTGCACGCGGGTTTGCCCAACGAGCTGCGCTGAATCACTCGTTCTGTAGGGGAGGTACCTTGCGTTGATGTCGAGCGTCGACACATCATGGATGAGCGAGTTGGGCAGCCGGTTCCTTGTATTCGAAGGGCCGGACGGGTCTGGCAAGAGCACACAACAGCGTTTGTTCGTTGATCAAGTACGCGAGGCGGGGGTCGTGGTTCGGGAGGTTCGTGAGCCGGGCGGGACCGCGATCGGTGAGCATGTCCGGAAGATCCTGCTTGATCCGGAATTGAGCGAGATGGGAGTGCGTTGCGAGCTGATGCTGTATATGGCAAGCCGCGCTCAGCTGGTTGAGCAGGAGATCACGCCCGCGCTGGATCGTGGAGAACTTGTCGTCTCGGATCGGTACGTCTCGTCGACCCTGGCGTATCAGGGAACAGCGGGAGGGCTGACGAGTGAAGAGATCCTCCGCGTAGCCGAGTCAGCGTGCGGGCCTATGCCCACCGGAGAACAGAGCGGGGGGGTCTGGCCCGACCTCACGCTCGTGTTTGATGTCGATGAGCAAACCGCGGCGAGGCGCCTTAATCCGTTGCTCGATCGCATGGAGCAGAAGGGCAGCGGGTTTCATCGGCGTGTTCGTGCGGGGTACCTTGATCAGGCGGAGCGATGGCCTGATCGTTACACGGTGATCGATGCAACCAGACCCATCGAAGAAGTGGCTTGCGACGTGAAAAACATCGTGCGAGAGAGATTGGGAGCATGATCTCGGAACGACTTTTGGCCGCGCTCGGAGCTGACTCTTCCCATGTCGAACCCATCGCCCATCGGAAGGTTCGCATCGCTGTTGACGACGTTGACCGCCGGTACCGCGATGCTATCAAGTCTGGGGCGATCCCTCGGGACAGCAACGCGTACGAGTTGCTTGATCCTCCGACCCATATCCGGGTTCTTCTCGTGAGGCGATAAAGGGGTCTCCCGAATCGGCCGATGGCCTCGTTATGGATCTCCCTCATCTGACAACAATCGTTGCCGCTGCCGGGGCGCTGATCGGGAGTGCTGTGCTCCTCTCCAAGCATGAACGCCCGATTCTGGTGGACGGTGATAGCGCGGTCAGTCCGATCGACGTCAAGTTCGGAGACGGGCTCGAGGCCGCGGAAGGAAAACTCGTCGAGGTGTCTTACACCGTTTCGCTCGATGATGGAACGGTTATCGTTGACCTCCTCGAGGATCGCAAATCGCATCGTTTCGTTGTTGGCGACGGGACGGTGATCCCAGGGCTCGAGCTGGCCATTCTTGGTATGCGAGAGGGAGGCATACGCGATGCGAGGTTGCCTTGGTCAACCGCATATGGCTCGATCGGTCTGGGGAACAAGGTGCCGGAGAAAGCGGCCCTCAACATGCGCGTCGAGTTGATCGATGTGCAAGGGACATCTTCCGCGCGTGCGTGGGCAGACGGGCGCTACGACTGGCCTTCACGGCGTGGTCACTGAAGCACCATCGGACGTGACAATGTGACCGCATCACCGATAGGACCATTCGCGCCTTCATCAAGCTCAATCACGAATTCCGAGCCACCATCGATAGTGACGTTCACGTTAACCGGACCCGGTTGAGCGGTGCTCAGGGAGACGCGGCTGAGCTCGGATCCGAGCGCGTTGCGGACAATGATCGAGCAGTCGGTGTTGTAATCAGCAGCAGCAGGAATGGAAGCCGCAAAAATCAATCGGCGAGCCTTCTCCGGTGCTTGAAAGACCAATCGCTGCGGCCCTGCGAGATGAATGTCTCGTAAGGAAAGAGCGGTTGCGGGCAATGTGGGGCCATCATCGGGGTGAGCGGTCACAACAAAGTCCGGCAGCAATCTGAACGAACCCAGCGATTCGCGTTTCAGAAGACGAACGTCGATGAGCGGCACGATCTCCGAAGCGTCGAAGGCAATCGCGCGGATCAGAACTGTTGGCACCTCGAACGTGTTGATCATGATCGTGTCCGTGCTCATCAAGTCGAGCTGGCCTTCGCTTGTGATCACGGTGCCCTCATCGAGCCAGAGACGCGGCTCACTCGGAACAGTCTCGCGTGGATTGGCGAATTCGATCGCACGAACGCGCTCGGTCTCAAGAATGATTTGTGCGCCTGAGCTGTTCTCGAACTCCATCTGTTGTGGTTGAAGATCCAGCACCAAGCCCTCCATCGTGTCACGGTTCTGCAAAACGAGACGATCCTCGACGGGGGTTTGTGCCGAAGCAACAAGCTCGTCGATCTGGTTTATCGCGAGAACAGAAATCGATTCGATGGGGAATTCGAGGCCATCAAAATGCGGATGGGCCCAAGCGACGCGAGATTCAGAAGAAGCTTTGCCTAGCTTGCCCGGGAAACGATCTCCGGCTGTGGTGACAAGGATCCCAAGATTGCGAGCTTCAGCGATACGGTGAAGCCTCGAAGTCGAATAGGAATCGGGAGGGCTGAGTTCGGTGGCGAGCGTTGCGTTCTCCGAGATGCTTGAAGCAGCGTTTAGCACTGCGGCCGCTTCGATCGAGCGATTGTCCATCACAACCGTTCCCGCTGCAAAGTCGATCGCTTCGATCGCACCGATGTGCGTTTCGCCTTCGCGATCGATCACCATCGCTCGGTCGAACATCGATTGGGCAGGAGTCCCGATCGCCGCGGAAGCAATCGTGCCCAAAGAAGCGACAAAGGCAGATCGGAACCTTGGCATCATTGTTGGAAGATCGGCAGATAACGCTTGGGCATCTGAAGAATAATAAGTGCCATGGCTGTGCCGTAAGCTTGTCCGACCGACGAGCTGTTCCACGATCCATCGGGCTGCTGGCGATCGATCAGTTCGTTGCGGATCGCCGGCCACCAGATGTCCCAAGCTTCCTGCCCGGCATGAAAGTGAGCCTGGGCCGCGTAATAGTGTCCATAAAAATAGTAGTGCTGATGCGCGGTCACACCCGAACCCGGGAGCGCTGTCGCTTGAAGGTATTTAATGCCTTCGTCGATTGCTTCGTCTTCGTAGATGCCCGCATAGAGCAGAGCGGCAACCCCGGCGGCCGATCGTGGCCAGGAGCTGCTTCCTCGCTGATACGCCGCATTGCGTGGGAGCTGATAAGAAAATCCGCCGTCGGCGTTCTGGCAAGCACGGACATATTCGACCGCTTTGTCGATGGTCTCTTTGGGAACTTCGATGCCGGCGTTCCGAATCGAACGCAGCGCCATGACCTGGCAGATCGTGACCGAAACATCAGCATCTTCGGGAAGGGGTTGATACCGCCAACCGCCTTGATCATTCTGTGACCTGACGATGAGGCGGTTGGCTCGGATCAGCGAGTCGTGAACGCGCGAAGAAAGCTCTTCATCAAGCGTACCGCTCATGCCATAAACCTCGCCTACGAACAACGTCGCGAAACCGTGCCCGTACATCGGGCCGTGCGAAGACTGGGCGGCGTATAGCCCGGTTTCGGTCTGCTGCTCGAGCATCCACCGAAGACCTCGCTCGACGATCGGTCCGTAGGGACCTCGGCCGGGAAGGTTTCCGTCGGACATGAACGCGAGACAGGCCAGAGCCGTGATGGCAACATTGCGTCCGTACTGGCCGCCACCGAACGAGCCATCATCGTTCTGCATCCCAGCGAGGGTCGCGAGACCGTTTGAGATGACCTCATCCAGTCCTTCGGTCATCTCCCCTTCGCCCGTTGGCAAAGACGGCATGATCGGTTGGGTCTGTGCGCCGAGTCCGATGCCCCATACGAACACCACTCCGGCGACAAGCGACATCCTACGAAAGAGATGCATCATTTTGAGGCCTCCTCTGCAAGGCGCTGATAGTACGCCTCGGTTGCTCGCCGATACATCTCGGAGAACGGATCGCTCGCGCCCTCAAGCAGTGACTCTCGGAAACGTTCAGGGAGCTGACCCCAATCCGAAGACTCCGAATCAAACAGCGTTCCTCCTGGTTGCTGTCCGGGAGGTGAAACCGTGGCGTTCTCTCCGCTTGTGCCTTGCTGCTGTTCCGACTGTTGTTGCTGCGCCTGGGATTGTTGTTGTTGAGGGACCGATTGTTGCTGCTGCTGTTGCTGTTGTTGGCTTGATGAACTCGAAGACTGTTGCTGCTGGTTTTCGGCAAAGCGAACCAGAATATCGAGCTTATCGATGATGTCGCGTTGCATTCGTTGCGTTGTGATCGAAGTATCTCTAGCGCGCTCAAGGCGGTCGGCAACATCGCCCATTTCGGTCACCGCCTGCAACAGTTTCTCACGTGCTTGCTGGCTGGTTAGTTCGCGTTCGAGGCGGGATTTCTCCGGATCATTAATCTCGATCGGCTCGGCTTCTTCTGCGGATTTAGCGTCGGACGCGTCGTGCTCTTCATCTTCGATGCCGAGGAGCGCATCAAGATCGAGCGGTGGTTGGTCATCTATCTCGGTGGGTTCAGCCGAGAGTGGGGAAGACAAACCGAGCATGATGACGAGGAACAAGCATCTCATTCGTGATC
>JBCDAP010000066.1:0-7369 GCA_039185335.1 Planctomycetota bacterium
ATCGAGATCTGCGGCTTGACGCTTCTGGCGATTTTGACCATCTCTTCCGTCGCCGCCATCTCGAGGTTGAGTTTGACTCCGACTGTTTCCTTGAGGCGCTCGACATCACGATCGTGAATGTGGCGACGGTCTTCGCGCAGATGCACCGTGATGCCATCTGCCCCACCAAGCTCGGCTTCGTGAGCCGCACGCACAGGATCGGGTTCGGCATGGCGCGCCAGCGGATCATCCCGGTAACGAGCGTTCCGGATCGAAGCGATGTGATCGATATTGACGCCGAGCTGAATCATAAGAAGAGATGATAGGCATCTCGGAAGATGATCCGGACAGACCAAAGGGATGCCGCTCGTGCTACTCTCCTCGGCTCACTCGCGCATGCACGATGAAATCGATCGCGGGTGGTGTCCCTCCGAGCTGATTGATCAGCATTCCGATTTGGCCGCGGTGATAGAACCCGTGCGACCAGACGTGAATCAAGATGTCACGCAGTTGGTTCTCGAACGTCTCCCCGGAAATCGAGGAATAGACGACGACTTTCTCAAGGTCTTCATCGCGAATCGAATCCAGATAATCGCCCCACCGCCTCTGCGAGGAAGCATGAGACTCTCGGAGAAGGGATAGATCCCAATCATCCGGAAAAAGCTCGGGAATGTTCACTGTCTTTTCCGGGCAGATGCGGTTGAGCCACAGCTCGCGAGCCAGCACGAGATGCGCGAGTTTGTCGATCGCTTTTCGCAATTCGGGGCCGAGCGCGTGCTTCGCCAGTCCGGCGACCGCCTCGATCTGCTGATCGTTCGCCCAGACCTCTTGCAGATAAAGCCGACGGTAGAAACCGACCTCGTCCATGCGTGCTGTGCTCATACCACTATCATGCCCGATCAGTGAGGAGAGTGCACGAAAAAGGGATCGCTCACCTGACGGGCGCTGGGCTTTCAGGTTTCTCCCCATTTAGTACACGCCAGACATCGCGCACAACCCAGCTCATGTTCCGATGTGCGGTTGCCGTCGCGGCACCGATGTGCGGCGACTGCCAGCAGTTTGCTGCCTCAAGTAGGGCATCCCCTTCGGGGACTGGTTCCGGATCGTGCACATCAAGGATCGCTTGAGCCGCGGGGTTTTCCCGGAGGAAGCTCGCCAAAGCCGACGAATCGATCACGAAGCCGCGTGATGTGTTGATGAACAGAGCGTCACTCTTCATGAGCGAGAGCTTGGAAGCATTCAGGAACCGGCTATTGCTCGGGCGATCGTCCACGTGAACGGTAATGATGTCGCACGTCGAGAGGATCTCGTCAAGGCTGGCCTGCGTTGCTCCGTTGTGCGCCTCCGCCGAGATCTCGCGAACATCGCAAAACTTCGCCTCAACCCCCATGGCACGCGATACCTGCGCGATCCGCGACCCGATCCGACCGAAACCGATGATTCCAATCGCGCAGTCGGCGAGTTCGCGCGAACCGATCAGTTCTTTCCTGGCGGCGCCCCATTCGTTGAGTGAGTAGGAGCGATCAATAAATGCGCGAGGACGTTTTGCGTCGAGCATGAACGCCCAAACGAGCTCTACGACCGCTTGCGTGTTGGCTCCGGGCGTGTGCACGACCTCTACACCACGCGAGCGGCAGAGCGGGATGTCGATGTTTTCTAATGCCACGCCCGCACGACCGACCACTTTCAGGTTTGGCGCTTTATCGAGCAACTCCTCGTTGACCATCGTATATGTGCGAACGACCAGCGCGTTGACGCGCGGCAGCAGGTCTTCGAACGCCGGATCTTCGTGAGAGTGGTAGTGGTATTCTGTCCGTTCCGCGAGCCAACCCGCGGGCTCTTGATCGAGATGTTCGGTCTGGATCACGACAGGCGTGGAACCGCCGCTCACTTGCTCTGGCCTTCGGCGCATTCGGCTGGAACCAGATCTGCATACATCGATCGCACGGAGCCGGCGACACGATGGTCGGGGCCGTACGATCGGATTTGATCAACCTTGAGTTCAGCCAGCTCGCGGTGGGTCGTCATGCAGATCGCGCGTCCCTTGGTATCAACCGCGAGAGCAATCTCGAGGCCCGACGACGCTGGCATGCGGAAGACCGAGTTCAGCATCTCGACCACGTAATCGACCGAGTGATCGTTGGAGTCGTGCAGCACGACGTGCCAGAGGCGGGGCTCCTCCCGTTCGTGAACAGGGGAAGGCCTGACTTCGGGCCTGACGAGTGTTGCAGCAGCTGAGAATTGATCTTCCATGGTCGGGAACCATATCGCGTGCGTCGCTCTCCGTCGAGGGACTTCCCGCTGTCGTGTGAAAGTTTCGTCTGTATCGCGTTACGAGACCACGGAGCCCGCTAATTGATGCCTTGCCACCGCTTGATAAGCCTTACATCTTGACATGAGTTCATCATGCGAGCCTGTATCGAGCACCCGACCTTCACCTAACACCACGATCCGGTCGGCGGCGAGAACCGTCGCAAGACGGTGAGCAATGATGATCGTCGTCCGCCCTTCGGAGAAGCGAGCCATCGATTCGTTCATCGCCGCCTCCGATTCCGCGTCGATCATCGAGGTGGCCTCATCCATGATGAGGATCGCGGGATCCCGATAAATCGCGCGGGCGATGGCAAGCCTCTGGCGCTGACCACCCGAGAGGGTTTGTCCGTGTTCACCAACCATCGTGTGGATGCCTTCGGGGAGTTCGCTTACGAAGTTTGCTGCGCACGCCGCGTCGAGGGCGGATTCGATACGTCCGAGATCGGTGCTGGAACCATAAACCACATTCTCAGCGATCGTGCCGCGGAAGAGCACGGTGTCCTGAGTCACCACTCCGATCTGTTTGCGGAGTGATCTGAGGGTCACTGTTGAAACATCGATGTCGTCGATGAGAATGCGACCGCTGCTCGGTTCGTACAAACGTGGGACCAACGAAAGCAACGTTGTCTTGCCCGAGCCGTTCGCACCGACGACCGCGAGGCGCTCGCCGAATCGGATCTCGAGATCGACCCCCTTGAGCACTTCCTGGCCTTCGTTATAGGCGAAGCGCACTCCATCAAAGACGAGCGATTCCGTGTGGCGCGGAAGACGAATAGCGGCGCGTTCGCGCGCGTGAACTGTTTCGGTGGGTTTGTTCAGGAGTTCAAGGAGCCTCTGGGCTGCCGCTTCTCCCACCTGGATGTCATTGATGAGGCCTGTGATTTTCTTGAGTTCGCTGGCGCCGAGCGCCAATCCTCCCAATGCCAATACGAAAGCGCTAGGACTGAGATTCCCTTCGATAATGGCCTTGCCAGCGATCAGGGCGAGTGTGCCGAGCACCAAGATGCCGATGGTCTCGGTTAACGGCGAGGAGAGGGCACGGGCAGTTCGAGCGCGCATCTGATCCTTGACAAGATCGCGATTGACGCGGACAAAGCGCCCGAGTTCTTTCCCTTCCGCGCCGTGCACTTTCACGACGCGGAGTCCGTTGACTGATTCTTCCGCAGCGGACATGAGCCCCGCGGTCGATTGCATCGCCCCGCGCGAGGCTCGACGGATCACCTTGGCAATCTTCCGGATCACCACTCCAAGCACCGGCAACGCGAGCATCGTGATGAGGGTCAGACGCCAGTCAATCACAAAGGCCACCACAACGCCCGCGATCGCCTTCGTTGAGTGCGCGAGTGCTTTCGAAATCACGGCACTCAGACCCGATGCCAGATGTTGCGAATCGCTCAGTGTGCGTGAAACGAGATCCATCGATCGGTTCGCGGCCAATTCACCAAGCGGAAGGCGAAGCATCCGCCGGTAGCAAGAACGACGCACATCGCTGATGACCCGGATAATGAGCGTCGCAGAAAGGTACATGTGCACGAAGTTGGCGGTTGCGCCAAACACCGTGAGTATCCCGACCCCGACGACCATCCAAACCAGCGAGCTATAAGGCTCGTCTGGGAGATTCTCGGTCAGCCAGCCAGGGAGTGCTTGCTCCGACTCGGCCGACCAATCAGCGGCGAGCGTCGCCAGCGTGCCGCCTTGCTCGAGGATGACATCAAGAATGGGTTTGAGTGCGAGAAGCCCGCCTCCCAGCGACATCGCAGACACGATGGCCATGACCACGGCACAGGCCAAGAGCACCGGATATCGAAAGAGCCGGCGAACAAAGTGCATGAAAGCCGCTGGAAGCATCGGAAGAGTGTAGATCAGTTTGTGCCGCCAAGGCGTTCGCGGAGCGCTTCAAGGCGACGCTGATGAATCTCGCGATCGGGTTCGATGAGAACAAGCGCTTCCAGATGCCGCTCGGCAGACTCGATATCGCCTGCACGGATCGCGGCCGCAGCGGCGAGCTCGCGATGCTCAGGTCGGTAAGGCGCGATGATCGCCGCACGCTCCGCCTTGTCAAACGCACGCTCCCAGTCGCCCTTCTTGGCGTAAAAACGCGCGAGCTCGGTGGCGTACGCCCATGAGTACTGCTCTCTCGAGTCGAGCCATTCGAGGTGTTCGACGGCCTTCTCGATCTGCTCGGTGTCGAGGTAATAACTCGCGAGCAAGCGATGCGGTTGATCGTGGACTGGCCTCGCCCTGGCATATCGCTGCAAGAGATCTGCATTGGAACCGGTCACGTTCCCGCCGGACCGCCCGAGCGCGAAACCCACAAGTTGCTCCAGGATTTCTGGATGACCCGGATGCTGCTCGCCGAGCAACTCGAGCTCAATTTCATCGAGCTCGGGCAACGCAACTCGTGCCCTTTCCGCGCGACCTTCACTTACAATCGTAAGAGCTGTCGATTCAGCAAGAGCACGGAGCTCGTTCATACGATGAGCTTCGTGCCGATCTGTAAACAACACCGCTTCGCGATAAAGCTCTCTGAGAGGATTCTTAGCAACGACACCATGACGGATCAGATCTTCAAGCGCCCACTCGCGGAACGCTTGATGAAAAGCATCGATCTCCGTGTTCAATGCTTTTTCGATCGACTCTTGATCCGTTCGCCCATCGGCTTGATATCGGAGCATCTGGCGGGTCGCCTCTTCGCCGTAAGTCTCAAGGATGTACTGATACATCCAGTTGCTCTGTGCGTAAGCAAGGGAACGCTGCTGAGCAAGGTCGACTCGAGCAAAGGCATTATTGAGTTCGACTTGATCGAAGAGCAGATCGTTCTGGAGCGCTTGGGCCAGCGACTGCCAAGTTCCCCAGAGACGGAGAGCCCCTTCGTTCTCGACAGCGATCGCCTCGGTGAACCAGGTCGGGATCCGGTTGTTCGTTTGATCGATCGTGACCGTGTGCACGTATTCGTGCTGCATCACGTTGAGCCAATGGAACTCACCCGTGTGCTTCGCGCCGATGCGAGGCGACTCGATCATGATGACCGGGCCGGAAGACGCCGCGATGGTGTGCGACTCGGGCAAACCCACCATCCGAACCGCAAAGCGCTGCAGGTCCGGAGCGATTTCAATATTGGTCTTGCGACGCGGCTCATGGCCCAGAATGAGCTTAAGCCGTTCATGCATGAGTTCGAGATGAGCCAGCATGTCGCGAGCGATCGCTTCATCCATGCTCGGGTCGTAGCGGATGATGAAGTGTTCGGTCTCAACCTCTTTGAGCTGCGACATCTCACGAACAAGACGCAAGCGATTGTCGGCACGCGCATTGAAAGGATCGAGTTCATGCGCACGATCAAGAGTCAGTAAAGCAGCGCCATAATCGGCGACCATCAGCTGGAGTTGCCCGAGATCAGCGTGCAGATCGGGGTTGTGGGATTCGATCGCGATCGCGCGCCCATAATACTCAGCGGCCTGCTGGTATTGCCGCTGCTGATGCAGAACCGAAGCGACCGTGGCAAAGCCGAGCGATGAACCTGGCTGGACCGCATCCAGATCAGAAAGGCGTGCCTCCGTTTCGTCAAAGTCAAACCGAGCCGCCGCGACCCCGGCTCGCCATGCCAACAGCGCAGGCATCTTCGGGAATTGCTCGATCGAGGCTTCCAGTGCCGTCTCCGCAGATCCCGGATCATCGATACGGAGATGCATCCGCGCCCGGATGATCGCACCCATTGGATGCACGACTTGATCTTCGCCCGAAACCTCACGGGCCAGCGCATCAAGACGATCAGCGATCGCAAAGGACTGCTCTACTCGAAGCGACTGCACACTAAGGCCACCAAGCAGTGCCCACGCCTCGGCCGACTTCGGATTGAGAGCCATCGCCTCAAAGAGGGCAGCCGTGCCGTCTTCGAGCACGCCGCGTTGGAGCAAGAGCTCCGCTTCGAGCAGACGAACCCGCCAATCGAGGCGTTCGGCATTCCGCAGAGCCGTCAATAGAGCATTGAGTTCGTGGTACCGTTCCGCCGGCGTTTCGCGCAGCGATTCCAACAGCAACTGCGCACGCACCGACCAATACGTCATCTCCGGATCGAGCGATTCGAGAACTGTCCGAGCGTGCTGATCGTGCCCCAACTGGAGATGCGCCGTCGCGACCAGCCAGACAGCTTCAGCTTCCTCGGGATCATCCGGAAGAAGACGCAAGGCCACACGCGGCTCAGCATTCAGGATTGCCAGATGTGCCCGAACAAACGGATCTGCTTCATCGGACACACGGATGGGATAGGCGGCGACCATCGCCGCCTGCTCACGAAGACCGGGATCCTCTAAATCGTCTTCGCTCCACTGGCCATGGAAAGTACGAAGCTCGGCACGCTCCGAATCCCTCAGATAGTCGGCCTCCAATAAACGAGAGACGATCGGCGAAATATCCGGAAGATCTGCTGGCTTGGCCAATACCGCACCGGCCTGCAACACCAACGCGACCGCAATAAGCAATGACCTCATCAGCATCAGTTGTCCTGGGCAGCGTTCGGCACAGCGTGCGGATCATCAATCCGAATCTCCCACCCGGGCTCTCGTGGGATGGAAGTGTCAACACGATCAGGCTGAGCCGGCGCGTTAATCGTGGCGCCGAGCAAGCGCACCGTGATCTCGTCTCCAGATCGATCCTTCGCAACAGAAGCCATGGGATAAAAATTGTCCGCCTCGTACCACAAACGGATCTGAGTGAAACGCTCGTTCTCGGCGAACTCATCACGCGGCACAAGCTTCAACTGATATGCATCCCCCAAGAGTTTGAGCAGAGGAGCGTCCTCGGTCGAGATACCTTCCTCCGTATCGAGCAGTTCGACGCGATAGCGACTGAGGATGTCGTCCTTGCGCTGCCCGATTGGCAAAGGAATCATGCCCTCTTCACCGAGTTTGAGCGGATCGATCAGTTCGCCCGGAGCGGCAACTCGACGTTTGACAAATCGCTTCCCGTCCTCATCGATCTCTTTCTCGACCAGAAACTCCCCATCAAAGATGAACGATTGGTGCTCCTCACGCTGCTCATCATCGACGATGATTGAATCGAAGTCGATAGAGAAAATACG
>JBCDAP010000067.1:0-7366 GCA_039185335.1 Planctomycetota bacterium
TCGATGTGAGGGTGCAGGCTTGGTACAACGCGAGTTCGCTCGAAGGTGGTCAACTCTTTATTACGCCGCTTCAGGGCCCGCTCCCAGGCCAAGGCGTGTTCGGCTTCGCGTCCGGAACGATCGAGATCGAGAACGAGGACATCCCGACAGTCGGTGTCGTTCGTGGTGGCGCCACGATGACATACGAGCTCTCGAACAACGTGATCTCGCCTCAGGGTGAGGTGAGGCTGAACATCGAGCCTCAGTACGCCGGATGGACGACGACGCGTTTGGTTGCGAACACGATCAACCAGCATCGCCAGGGCTTCTTCGACACCACTCCCGAACTGGCGGTCGCGGAGGACGAAAACACGGTTCGGGTGATGATTCCCGAAGCGGAGCTCGAGAACCCCGCGAATTTTCTTGGGGACATCATGAGCGTGGAGATCTCGCCCACGCTTCTGAGCCTGCCGGCAAGGGTGATCGTGAACCAGAAACGCGGTTCGATCGTGGTGACAGGGAATGTGCAGATCAGCCCGGCGGTCATCGCTCACGGAAACCTAGTTGTGACGACGGTGACACCCGAATTGCCTCCAACGGAAGAAAACCCGCTTGTTTCGCAGTCGAACGTAGTCACGGTGGACACAGTTAATGACCAGCGAGCGGCGGCGCACCTGGCAGACCTGTTGACGGCGATGGAGACGCTCGATGTGCCGGTGGAGGACCAGATCGCGATTCTGGCGAAGCTGCACAAGGTTGGGCACTTGCATGCGGAGTTTGTGATCGATGACTGATCCACTCGGCCTCACAGCGACTCATACCGGGATCTTCCGTCTAGATAATGCGAAGGTCCCATCGATGGCATCGGTCAAAGGAGAAACCTTTGATGGCTTTGCCTCGGCATTTGCGGCTGTCGAGCGCAAGTACGACGCGAAGGAGGAAGCCCGCAAGGCAGCCGAAGAGTTCGTGGCGATAGCGCTGATCAAGCCGGTGTTCCAGGCGATGCGAAAATCGCCGCTGATGGCGGAAGGGCCATTCAAGCCTGGCAAGCACGAGCAGCAGTTTATGGGCATGCTCGACGAGGAGCTGAGCGCGTCGATTGCGCGTTCCAAGTCGATGCCGATCACTGACGCGGTGGAACGGCAGTTGCTCGGTGATCGCGGTACGAAGATGCAGAAAGGGCAGTGATCATGGTGATGCAGCAGCAACTCCCGGTCGGTGATCCAAGCGTGCGTGATCTCGAAGCGGTTGTGATCGAACTCATCGGGGCCTACCAGGAACTCGAGACGCTTGGCCAAGAGCAGCATGAAGCGATGCGCTACGCACAGCCTGCGGTGATCGCTGAGTGTGTCCGTCGACAGAATGAGGTGGTCCAGCGGATCACCAAGGGTGAGCAGAGGCGTGCATCCGTGGTCGCGTCGCTCGCGGAGCGGATTGGGGCCGAGGAAAAGAGCGCAACCCGGATTACACGGATCGCGGCGTCTTGCGCAGCGGATGACCAGGAACGCCTCCAGCAAGCGGCGGAAACGCTCAAAGAGTCGATCGCTCGAGTGACCAAGCTCAACGAAGTCTCAAGGCGCTCGGCGGAGTCGCTCGCCAAGCACATGCAGGGATTGTGGGGCCAGATCGGAGCGGAACTGAGCCACGCGGGGACGTACTCCTCGGCAGGAGCTGTTGCGAAGGGGACGGCGGTGATGTCGTCGCTTGATGCGCGGGGTTGAACGGGTCTGAGGTCACGCATGGAGGCCAGCCACCATGAGCACCGCTTCACTGATCATCGGCCGTTCGGCGTTGCAGGCGTCGCAGATCGCGCTTCAGGTCACAGGTAACAACATCGCGAACGCGACGACGCCGGGCTATTCCCGCCAGCGTGCGGAGCTGTTTGCGCCGGCTTCGCAGCGCATCCAAGAGGGTGTCTACATCGGGCGTGGTGTTGGTGTCGAGCAGATCCGTCGGATGCTCAATCCTCAGTTGCAGCAACGTCGGCGTGATGCACAGTCCGACGAGGCAGCGGCCTCGGTTATCGCATCGATCGCGGACTCGATCGAGTCGGTTACAAACGAGCTGAGCGGGAACGATGTTTCGACCCGTCTCACGGAGATGTTCAACGCGTTCTCAGATCTCGCGAACAACGCCGGCGCGAGCGTGACTCGTGCCGCGGTGGTTGAGACAGCCGAGCGTCTCTCGGCCCATGTTCGCAATGTGCGTCGCGATCTGATGGATGTGCGCGACGGGGTTGATCGGGAGATCGACGCGACTGTGAAAGAAGTGAATGGCTTGCTTCAGCAGGTTGTCGCGTTGAACAAAGAGATCGTACAGACCGAGATCGGTGCGGGTGAGAACCCAACGCTTCGCGATCAGCGAGACCAAGTCTTGAACGAGCTCGCTCAGTTCATGGATATCTCGACGGTGACTCAGGACAACGGAGCGATCAATGTCTTTGTCGGTTCAGAGCCGGTGATCGACGGAGAGCAGGTGCGGTTTATGGAATTCCGCCTCGAGCCGGATCCCGCGACGGGAGATACGATCGCTGAGATCGTGCTGAAGGACGACGACACGAAGCTGTTCTTCTCATCTGGAAGTCTCGACGGGCTTATGGATTCAAGACGCGGGATGGTTCAAGACAACATCGATACGCTCGATGCCTTTGCGGCGAACGTGATCTTTGAAGTCAACAAACTGCACACACAAGGTAGGCCCGAAGGTCGGCTCACCAATGTCCTCTCGGAGATCCATGTCCCGGTTGCTGATCAGACGCTCGCGATCAACGATCCGACGAACGCGACGTTTTCTGCTCTTCCTTTTTCGATCAAGCACGGCTCTTTCCCGCTTGTTCTGACCGATTCGAATGGAAATCAGGTTTCGACGACCATCCAGATTGATCTTGATGGGATCGATAACACTGGGGCTCCCGGGTTCGCGGACGACACATCGATCGCGGATCTCGTGGCGGCGATCGATGCGTTCTCGCCCAACATCCAAGCCTCCATCAACGCGGGCGGCCAGGTTGTGATTACCACGAGTGCGGGCTACGACGTGAGCTTTGCAGAGGTCGAGGAAACATCTGGCGGTTCTTCCAGAGTGATCGGTGATTCATCAGGTGTGCTTGCTGCGCTCGGTATCGGAACACTGTTCAAAGGACGCTCGGCTCTCGATATGAGCGTTCGTGATGAGCTCAAAGCGTCTCCGACGATGCTGTCGCTGGGCCTTGGAGAAGGATCGAACGAAACGGCCCTCGCGATGGCGAGTCTGCGTGACGCGGAACTCGCGGTTGCGGGTAATGTGACGCTCTCCGAGCAATGGCAGCAGCGTGTGGAAAGGAATGCGGTGGCGACCTCGGGCGCTGCGGCTGAGCTGCAGGCCGTACGCACGATCCGCCAGAGCCTGCAGGCCCAGGAGCAAGGGATCTCTGGTGTTTCGTTGGATGAGGAATCGATCAACCTGATCACCTATCAGCAGCAGTATTCCGGTGCGGCTCGTTTTATCTCCGTTGTGGATGAGCTGACGCAGGTTCTGATCTCTTTGGTGTAGCAAGAGCGTTGGGCATGGGCTTTGCGTACGAAGCCCGTTAGCGATTCTCGGAGTGTGCCATGTCTGCCATCCCCGCATCATTCACACGCGTGCCGACGATGCTTAGTCGGCAGATGAATCTGTCTCAGCTCAACAGCACCAATCTGGAGATGCTGCGTCTCAATTCGCAGATGTCCTCGCTGAAACGGGTCAATCGTCCAAGCGATGACCCGGTTGCTTCAGCATCGTTGCTCGTGCTCAACCGTTCGCTGGCACAGAATGCGCAGTTTTCGCGCAATCTGACGACCGGGTCAGGCATAATGAACACGATCGATAGTGCGCTCGGCGAGCTGACCGACGCGATCAATCAGGCATCGGTTATCGCGTCAGAGCAGGTCGGCATCACCTCGGACACGCAGACGCGCAAGCAACAGGCATCGGTGATCGATTCGCTCATCGACAAGCTCTTCGCCACTACCAACCGTCAGTACGCGGGGATGTCACTCTTCGCGGGGAGCGAAACGCAGTCGGCCGCCGTGGAGAGCTTCGGATCTGGGTATCGGTACACGGGTGATCGGCGTGGATTGCACCTTGATCTTGGAGCCGACATCGATTTCCCGGTGACCGTCACGGCTGAGTTGGCGGTTGGGCAGCTGTCGTCCCGAGTGGAAGGGGTAGTCGATCTCGACCCGGTGATGACCGACGACACTCGGCTCGACGATCTCCGCGGGCCCATGGTTGGGCAAGAACTGGGCGTGTTGACCGCATCGATCAATGCTGGTGCCCCGATCCAGATCGATCTGAGCAATGCGGAGACGATGGGAGATGCACGCACAATCATTGAATCCGCGCTCAGGCAGGCCGATCCCGGCTTGTTCCCAGGGGCGTTCGGCACGGGCGTGACCATCAACAATGATCGTCTCCAGATCAACATCCCTGGTGCGCAGACTGTCACATTCGATAACGGGCCTTCGGGTCAGACCGCCACAGCACTCGGTGTTCGTGCGACATACGACAACGCAACCGCGCTGAACCTCGCAGCGAACTCGCAGCTCAACCCGAAGGTGACCGAGCGAACGGCTCTCAACGAGCTTCAGCTCGGAACCGCGATTGCGCCGGGCGACACCATCCGCCTCCGCACTGGGGTCACCTTCCGCGAGATCACGCTCGATCCGACTTGGACGATCGAACAGCTCCAAACAGAAGTCAGCAAGCTCGATATTGGTGTTCGGGTTGAGATCGACGAATCCGATGACTCGATCAACTTTGTGAACGAAGTTTCGGGCATGAAGCTCGCGGTCGAAGAGGTGACAGGGGGAACAGCCGCGACCAAGCTCGGTGTCCGTTCTTTCGCGGCAACAACGGATCTGAACTTGTTCAATGATGGGCGTGGCGTAGAAATCGTCGATGGAGTGATCGATCCGATCAGCGGCACGGCCCTGCCTGCGGACAACAACGACTTCCAGATCACGCTCTCGGATGGAACGAACATCACTGTGGACCTGACCCCGGCTGATACGGCGAACGTCGGGACAATCATCGCGAAGATCAATGCGGACGCGGGTGCTCTTGTTCCCGCCACGTTCGAGGCTCGGCTTGCAGCCGATGGATCGGGGATCGAGCTGGTCGACAACGCGGGCGGTGGTGGGGTGATCTCGGTGACTTCTCTCAATGGCTACGCCGCGGAAGACCTCGGATTGCTCGATGGGACCATGGTCGGCACAAATCTGGTCGGTTCTGACCGTGCGCAGGTCCGCGTGGACTCGTTGTTCTCGACGTTGATCGAGCTGAGGGACGCGTTGCTAACCGACGATGTTCGTGGCATCACATTTGCGGGGGAGAGATTGAGTGAAGACCTCACTCGCATTGTTGATGCTCGCGCTTTGGTTGGCGGGCGGTCGCAAAGGCTTGAGGATTCACAGACCCGTCTCGAGGAACGCAAGACTTTGGATGCAAGCATGAAATCGACGCTAGAGGATCTGGACTTTTTCGAAGCGACCACGCGTTTCGCCTCGCTCGAGACACAGCTTCAGGCGGCGATGACTGTGACAGCACGGATCTCGAACCTTTCGCTCTTGAACTTCATCTGATGTGAGAGAAACGCGATCCCGGGGTAATGCCCGTGATCGAGATTGACAGAACAGGAGAAGTGTGCGGTCGGTCGGCGCACGGATCCGGTGAGAAGCATGGCCCAGGGGAGTTCCGGGCGTGCTCACATATCGACCGAAAGAACGGGGCACTGCGATGGATGTGCAGACCTCTCGGTTCGGAACGGTGGAGATCGCGGAGGACCGCGTGATTCACCTGCCCAAGGGCCTCCTCGGGTTCAGCCGGTACACCCAGTACTGTTTGCTGCAGCCTTCGGACGAGGCATGTTTTTTCTGGCTTCAGTCGCTCGAAGATCCCGAGCTGGCGTTCGTGGTGACGGACCCAACGGTCTTCGTGCCTGATTATTCGGTTCCCATCCGAAGCGATCAGATGGAGGATCTCCGCCTGCGCGATCTCGAGGACTGCCAAGTCTTTGTGATCGTGAATAAGGTCGGTGATCGGCTGACAGGGAACCTGCAGGGGCCGGTTGTGGTCAACACAGTTGATCGGATCGGCGAGCAGTTTGTTCTCGCAGACAAACGCTGGACAACGCGCCACGAGCTGGTGCGTCTTCCGGAGCAAGCACGGGCTGCGTCGGCCTAAAGGTCGAAGAGGCAGCGGCGCAGAACATCACAGGCCGGGGTATCGCCGCGCAATTCCTGCGAGCATCCCTTGCCGGCCAACGGTCGCCCTGACGGGCATCTTCGAGCGTAAGGAGCCATCAGATGCTGGTGCTCTCCCGTCAACGAGACGAGACAATCATGATCGGCGATGAGGTGGAAATCACCCTCGTCGATATCCGAGGCGACAAGGTGCGTCTCGGAATTAAAGCGCCGACAAAGATCGCGGTGCACCGGAAAGAGGTGTACGAAGCGATCCGAGCGGAGAATGAGCGGGCATCGAAGTTGGCCGAGGCGGAATTGCCTGCGGTCAAGAGCAAGCCGCCCGACAAAGGTTTGCGGCTTGTGGCCTCGAGTCCACTCAAGCAGAAGACCGCGTAGCGGTGTTCGGCACGGCGTTTGCGATGGTGCCAACGTCGAGTTTCAGTCATCACGCCGGGTGCGGACGGTCCGAGCCCGGCTCAGGTTTCAGGTAGTCGTCATTCGCGGGCGGATCGCCCTGAGTCGAAAACGGGAATGCTCAACAGAGCACAGCACAATCACGGAGGATTGTCATGGCCCGAATCAATAGCAACATCGCGGCAATGATCGCTCGGACGAATCTGAACCGCGCCAACAATGACCTAGAGACGCGGTTCCAACGTCTGGCGACAGGTCTTCGCATCAACAGGGGTGCGGATGATCCAGCAGGTCTCATCGTTTCGGAACGCCTTCGCTCTGAGATCCAGGGCATCAGTCAGGGCATCAAGAACTCGGAACGCGCCTCGAACGTGATCGCGACGACCGAAGGAGCGCTGACCGAAGTCTCGGATCTGCTCAACTCGATCAAGGCGCTGGTCATCGAAGCGGCGAACACGGGTGCCTTCTCTAAGGAAGAAACCGAAGCGAACCAGCTGCAGATCGACTCGGCCATCGAATCGATCACCCGCATCTCGAATACGGCGACGTTCTCCGGGCTCAAGCTCTTGAACGGTGAGTTGGGCTACATCCTTTCCGGCATCAACACGGCTGAGGTCCGCTCTACAAGAGTTCATGGCGTTACCTTTGGTGATCGCACCAACATCCCGGTTGATATCGATGTGTTGGGCTCCGCGCAGACAGCCTTCTTGTTCTGGCGAACGGACTACGCGACCTACGTCGGTGGTGCTGCGGTTGATGGTGTCCTGCCA
>JBCDAP010000068.1:0-7335 GCA_039185335.1 Planctomycetota bacterium
ATCACGTTGGCCTGTGGGTGGGTCGGCTCGCCGAATTCCTCCATCGATGGGTCGTCGCCTCCTGTCAGGACGAGCGCGTCGCAGAGATCGAGAGAAGCGCGTGCGTGCACGGCCTGACAGGAGGCGACGACCCATCGATGGAGGAATTCGGCGAGCCGACCCACCCACAGGCCAACGTGATCCCGGCCGAACGCCAGGCCTTCGAGCTGGCGCTCGTTCGCTTTGCCAGGGAGCGAGACTTGCCGACGCTCGGCGTCTGTCTCGGCATGCAGCTCATGGCCCTCGAAGCGGGCGGCACGCTCGACCAGTATCTGCCAGACTCGTTGCCCACCCATCCGGACCACTGCGATGACCATGTCCACCGCGTCATCCCGGAAGACGTGGCGGACAACCCGATCGGCGAGGGCGAGGTGACGAGCTGGCATCGCCAGGCGATCACAAACCCTGGAACCATGCGCGTGGTTGCTCGCGCGCATGACGGCGTTATCGAAGCGATCGACGACCCAGCTCTCCATTACTTCGTCGGCGTGCAGTGGCACCCCGAACGCACGGAATCATCTGGCGTCGGGCTCACGATCTTCGAGCAACTCGTCGCGGCGGCTTACGAGAACGCCCGGCACACGGATCAACAGATCGGCTAGAGCACCTTGCCTTGTCGTTGTCTCTCCAGCAACGAGCCGCGACCGTGAGGGAGCGGTCCCCGGTTGCTCACTGCCTTTGTCTCGCGTGATGTCTTCGCGTTGTCGTTCGAGCACTCACCTTTCTTCGAGGTATCTGCGCTGTTGGACCGCTCCCTCACGGTCGCGGCTCGTTGCGTACATTGATGAGATGTTGAATCTCACCCATCGTTTGGATCGTCCTCTGATCGCTCCATCGATCCTCTCCGCCGACTTCGCGGCTCTGGGGAACGATTGCCAAGGCGTGCTCGATGCCGGGGCGGAGTTGCTGCATGTGGACATCATGGACGGCCACTTCGTGCCCAACGTGACGATGGGTCCCGCGTTGCTGAAGTGTTTGCGCGAGCGTTTGCCCGGTGCGTTCTTTGATTGTCACTTGATGGTGTGCGACCCCGAGCAGTACATCGAGCCTTTCGTGGATGCGGGCGCGAATCACATCACGTTCAACATCGAGCCAGCGCTGGATGCGAAGGCCGGCTCGGGGATGAGCCCGCTCAGCGCGGGCTTCGATCCGCTGGCGTTGATGGACCGGATCCGTTCGCTCGGCGCGACTGCCGGCTTTGCTTTCAATCCATCGACGGGGTTTGAGTCGATCGAGCGTTTCATCGAAGCGGCCGACATGGTTCTGGTCATGAGCGTTGAGCCCGGATTCTCGGGCCAGGCGTTCATGGGCGACGTGCTCCCGAAGGTGGAGAAGGTCCGATCATGTCTTCGCGACGATCAAAGATTGGAAATGGACGGTGGAATTTCCCCAAAAACGGGGAAATCTTGTCGTGATGCCGGGTGCGATGTTCTGGTGGCGGCATCGGCGATCTTTGGTGTACCAGCGGCTGATCGCGGGCGTGTAATCGCTCAAATCAGGGATGAGTAAAGGGTTTGATCGTATTTTAATAGGGTTGAGAAAAGGCAAGCGCGTCGTTGGAAGTAACCGAAATCGCTGGTACTGTTGCCCTTCACTCGCCGAAGGTGTCCCGCGGTGTGTTGCAGCGGAAGCCCGAGGAGGAGGCTTGGTCGGCCATGATGGCAAAGCAGCCCGAGATCCAGTTGTTGGTCTTCCGAAGCGCGAGCACGGAGTGGGATGATGCTGGAAGGCTCCAGGGCAAAACGGATTTGCCGATCGGCGAAGGGATCGCGGTCTCGGCCAACCAAGGCGTGTTGGGATTTGTTGATGCGCTGCCCGGCGAGATGATCGCGCCGGCTACGGTGCATTGCGCGAGTGATGAGGCTTCGCGCCAGACCGCCCGCATGGTTGCCGATGCGTTCGGCGGCGGGGTGAAGGTGAAAGCGGTGTCAGGCTTGTCCGCGATGGACTTTGGCTTGTGGGAAGGCTTGCTGGGCGAGGAGCTCGAAGCTCGGTATCCCAGGCGCTACAAGGGATGGCGCGAAGACCCAAGCTCGGTGCTGGTGCCCGAGGGCGAATCGTTTGCGGATGGACAGGCTCGTGTGCTGACGACTTTGGCCAAGCTTGCGGACAAGGCGAACGGTTCGCCGGTGACCGCGGTGCTGAGGCCGTTCGAGTTCGCGTTGCTGGGTGCGTTGCTCGACGGGCGAGGGCCGGCGGCGATCTGGGATGTGCTTGAAGATGGAGCGGTGGTGATCGATCGGGTCGTTCATCGCTCGGTGTTTCGTGAACTATTGACGACGGTGCGTGCCGTCGCGTGAACGATCGAGTTGGAGCGGACCTGCCCATGACCACCGCATCCGCGAAGAGCGCGGCTGAGTCGAAGAATACGCCTCCTGCCAACAGGCCCAAGTCGTGGGCCGAGGTCAGGGAAGGAAAGCTGTCTCGCGTTCCCGAAGGACTCTGGCTGCGATGCGACGCGTGCGGAGCGATGCTGTTCCGCAAGCAGATGATCGCGAACCATTGCGTGTGCCACGAGTGCCAGCATCACTTCCGGGTGGGCGGCAACGAACGTGCCGAACAGCTCGCGGACGAGAACACGTTCGAAGCGATGTTCGACAACCTAGACGCGGTCGATCCTCTGGGCTTCGTTGATCTGAAGAGCTACAAAGATCGGATTGATCGCGAGCAGAAGAAGACCGGGCAGCGCGAGGGGCTGGTGTCGGGTCGGTGCTTCATCAAGGGGCGCCCGGTCATGCTGGCTGTGCTGGACCTGTCTTTCTTTATGGGCACGCTGTCGAGCGTGGTCGGTGAGAAACTGACGCGCTCGATCGAGTACGCGACCGAGCACGACCTGCCTTTGGTTGTGGTGTCGGGTTCGGGCGGCGCGCGGATGCAAGAGTCGGGGCTGTCGCTCATGCAGATGGCCAAGTCGAGCGCTGCGCTGGCTCGCTTTGATGACGCGGGCGGTTTGTTCATCTCAGTGCTCACCGATCCGACGACCGGCGGGGTGACCGCGAGCTTCGCGATGCTGGGCGACATCATCATGGCAGAGCCCAACGCGCTGATCGGCTTCGCCGGCCCACGCGTGATCAAGCAGACCATCCGCCAAGACCTTCCCAAGGGCTTCCAGAGAGCCGAGTTCCTGAAGGACAAGGGCTTTGTTGACCGCGTTGTGCACCGCCACGAGCTGCGGAACGAGATCGGGCGGTTGATCGACTACGCCGGCAAGTGAACGCGTAAGGCATAAGCACCAGGGATCAGGCATCAGCGAGAAACGCTGCGTGCCAGTGGCACGCAGAGCGAGTTGGATCTTGCCTCTCTGAAGGGCTCATCGAACCCGGGCAGACCGTTGTCTGCGTCCTCACGTGGCACCACCTCAAAGACCCTGATGCCACGAGTCGGACACGCCGGGCGCGAACGCCCCGGTCGAGGTGGCCGACGATCTGAACACGATGGCGTAGCGCCATTCCGAGCATACAGCAGGACGAGCCGCGACCGTGAGGGAGCGGTCCAAGAGCGCGAATATTATCTAAAGAAGGTCGGGCTACTCAAACATCAATGTGAAAGCCTCAGCAAGTGCCTGATTCGAGAAACGAGTAGTGAGCCCCGAGGGACCGCTCCCTCACGGTCGCGGCTCGTTGTTGGCAATCGAGCGAAAGACCAACGGATTCTGTTCTTTACTTAAGGGCGTAGAGCGACAGAAACGAATAACCGGAAGGAAGTGGCCTGGTTTGTGTGCTGCACTTTTGCCGCGAAGGCCTGCGTCGTACCGACGCGGCTCGCCCTGTGCCGTGATGTGGTGCCATCAGTGAGGTGGCTGTCGGTGTGGTAGTGTTTCGGTATGACTGAGGCGGGAAGGCCAACGAGAAAGATTGGGGTTGTTCAGCAGTTGGGGTTCGCTGCAGCATTCATGATGCTCGGGACCGGGTTTCTTGGCATTTCAGGCAATCCGGGCGTGGCGTTTACTTCAGCGGTTGCGCTCCTGGTGCTTGCGAAGTTCGCTTTCTTTCCTTACTCCCTTTCGAACATCAAACACAGATGCCTTGTTTGGTTGTTTTACTGGCTTGTTGCCTCGACGATCCAGTTTGTGCAGCATCGATGGGTCGGCGATATCTCGGCCGCAGGTGTTGTTCCGCTTGCGCTGTATCTCGGCATGTATCCAACGCTTTATCTGATCTTCGTTGGATATGTCTTTCGTGATCAATCACATCATTTGGATTGGAATAACGATTCCTCAAGAACAACTCTGTTCATCACGAAGATGTTCTTTGGTGCTTCAATAATCTGGGTTGCGCTCGAGGTGATCCGAGGCGAGCTCGTATGGGGTGGTTATGCGTTCTCGCTGCTCGGACATCATCTGATCGATGTTCCGTATCTCCAGCAATCCGGATCGGCAGTCGGTCAGTACGGAGCGAGCTTGGCGATCATGGCGCTGGTCGCCGCTCTGCTGCTCTCGACGGCGCCAATCGCAAGGATGAAAGTATTTCGGGATCGCCAGTCTGCTGGTGGCCTGATTCCTGCAGCACGCCAGGTTGCGAAGCCGCTCGCCATCATTTGGGCTGTCAGCGCGATGGGTGTTGTCTTTCTCTTCATCGTCGGTCCTTACTTTGTCAGCGGACGACAATCAGAAGAGCCAAAGCTTGTTGAGGATCGCTTCATCGTTCTCCAGACCAACGTCCCGCAGGACAACCGAGAGGACTGGCAAACCCCATCTCGTCTCGAAACGCTCTCGTTTATTGAAGATGCAGTACTCGAAGCGGTGGAGGAGTACGAGAATATCCGCGCGATCGTGATCCCCGAGACGATGTTCCCGGGCCGGTTCGGGCTTGAGCCTTCAGCAGTCACCGAGCTGCGCGAGTGGGGGCTCGTGCTTGACGACATCCCGATGGTGCTGTTCCACGATCGCCTCGCGGATTTGCAGGCTGAAGTCGGCATCCCCTTCGTCGTCGGAGCGACCGCGTACGACGGGCTCCGGTTCGAAGTTGGCGATGATGGCGGCATCCGCCCGGAATGGGACGCGGTGTACAACTCGGTCTACGTGATCGCTGAGGGCGAGGTGCAGCCCGAGCGGTTCGACAAGGTGCACCTGACGCCGTTCGGCGAGGTGATGCCGCTGATCAGCCGGTGGGAATGGCTCGAGCAACAGCTGCTGGCGATCGGAGCGCGGGGCATGACCTTCGAGCTCGATCAAGGACGCACGCACAACACGCTCGCGATCGGCAAAGCGGGCGACACAGAGGCGTTGCGGTTCGCGGCACCGATCTGTTTCGAGGCAACCGACCAATCGACGGTGCGGGACCTTGTGTTCGGGCGCAACGAGAACGACGAGCTGGTCCGCAAAGCCGACTTCATCATCAACGGCACCAACGATGGTTGGTTCGGGGATGATGATCGTGCACGCCGCGGACACCTCATGGCGTCGCGCTGGCGGGCGCTCGAACTCAGGACGCCCATGATCCGAGCGGCCAACACAGGTGTGAGCGCGATCATCGATGCCAAGGGGCGGATCGTCGCTGAAGCGCCCGCTCGCGAATGGGCAACGCTGGTCGGGCGGGTACCCCAGGCTGAGGGTGGGCCGACGCTGTATGCACGCACGGGCAATGTTGTGGGATGGGGTTGTGTCGTGGCGACCGCTGTGATGATGGCCCTGGCGCTGGTGCGACGGAAGGGTGATCGTGCGGAGGAGGAGAAGATCGGGGAAGATGCGGGCGAGACGCCGAACACCGGGGCGGAGTCGGCGTAGGTCCACGGATGGGTCCACCATCGAAGGAGCTTGGCATGCGGCATGGAATGAGAATCAGTGTTGGGTTGGTCGCAGCGACGATCGTGGCAGGCGGCTGCACTTCGCCGGTTGCCGAATCGGGGACCCGTGTTGTCATGGGAGATTCGGGTGTCCCTGTTTCCGCAGGCAGTTCGACGAGCGTTTCCTCTGCAACAGGCCAGCGGCGCACGATGGGCGATGCGTCGAACGTTCGCGGTGTTCGACCGGCACGCACGTCCATCGAGACACCCGCTGATGTGGACATTTCATCAGCTCTTGCAATCGGTGCCGAGATCTTTCGTGATGAATTGACGCGAACAACGGTGCAGGAAGATGCGCTGCTTGTTCTGGATCAAGCGGTATTCCATCCGGATCCGTTGTTACGGGCAAACGCGTTGGAGGCGTTGCAGGCCGCCCCATCTCGGGTTGAGGGTTACGCGGTGGCGGGTCTAGCGGATGCGAACGCGGGTGTGCGTTCGGTCGCGGCGATGACTATCGGTCAACTCAAGCTTCGCGATTCCGCGGTCAAAGCCAGGGCGCTGCTGAATGATCCCGAGCCGCGTGTCCGTGCCTCGGCGGTGTACGCGTTGGTCATGAACGGCTACGAGGCTGAACGCCAAGTGCTGGGCGATCTGCTCGTTCATCCCAACCCGAAGGTGCGATCGCACTCGGCGTTCGTGCTCGGTGAACTCGGCGAATCGTCGGCCTCGCTGATGCTCCGTGATGTGCTCCGCCAACGCTTGCCGGGCAACAGGATCGAGCAGCGGATCTTCGAAGTTCAGGTCAATGAGGCGCTCGCCAAGCTAGGCGACAGCGGCGCGGTTGCCGCGTTGCGGGCCGCGTTGTATCCGTCCGAGGTGGAGGATCTCGAGGTCTCGGTCTTGGCGATGCAGGCGCTGGGTGAGATCGGTGATCGCGATGAGGTGGCGATCGGCGAGCTGGTGCGCGTGATCGAGTATGTCACTCCTGGCAGCCCGCAGGGGAACTCTCCTGTTCCGAATTGGTACCGGACCGATCCGGATCAGCAAGAGTTTGTGTACCCGCCGGAGGTTCGTTTATCCGCCGCGGCTGCGCTGGCACGGATGGGATACACCGACGGGATCTACGTATGCCGCCAGTTCATCGCGGATAGTGACGAAGCGGTGCGTTCGCAGGTGGCGTACACGCTGGGACAGATGTCTCCCCAGCGTGTGATCGGAGCCGAGCGTGATCGCCGGCACCAGGCTCGGCGTGAGGCGGCGGGTCGTCTCAAGCTCATGCTGGAGGATCCTTCGGGTTTGGTCCGGATCCATGCGGCGGCCGCGATCTTGGAGCTCATCGGGCAAGGCTGATCGGCATCCGTCAGGGGCACCGGGATGGTTATGCCGAATATCCTCAGAGTTGCCTATTCTTTGGAAACTTCTTGGGGTGCAGACCCGGAGAGAAGTCGTCATAATGTTTCACCTTGCTCGAGGTCGGCGTCGTAGCCGTCTTCGTTTGATTGATTTGGTGACCCACGAACTGTGACCGGGAGCGACGAGCTGTGCATGTTCTGACCAAGATTCTTGTGGTGC
>JBCDAP010000069.1:0-7302 GCA_039185335.1 Planctomycetota bacterium
ACACGCCCCCCACGGAAGGACGGCCACCATGGCTGACGAAGGCGAGACTCCGAAGATTTTGGTCGACGACGACTGGAAGAACCAGGCTCAGGCCGAGAAGGCCAAGCTCGCGGAGGAAGAAGCCGCTCGCGAAGCAGAGGGTGATCAACCCCAGCAAGGCAAGCTCCCCCCCGCCGACTTCCGAGGTCTGGTTGGCATGCTCGCCTCTCAAGCCATCATGTACATGGGCGGCATGGCTCACCCAGAGTCCGGCCAGCCGATCTTTGATCCAGACACTTCGGCTCATCTCATCGACCTGCTCGGAGTCTTGCAAGAGAAGACCAAGGGCAACCTAAGCGATGAGGAGTCACAGGAACTCGACACCATCCTGCAGGAGCTTCGCGCACGATTTGTCGAGCTCATTCAGGTGGTCGCGAAACAACAGGGGGCTGGCCCAGGCGCTCCCCCCGCAGTTGGTGGCGAACCCGCGGGCGGTGCATCCAGCATCATCACGCCATGAACAAAGAACATCAAACGAATCACTGAGAGCGGCGAACGTAGCAAAGCGGAGCACAAGCGGTGAGCGCGAAGAATAATCTGCTGGACGGTTTCTTGGCACGACGGATCCACTCCCTTTTGGGAGTCGTACCCATCGGCATCTTCATGATCATCCACCTCACGACCAACTCTTCGGTTGTTTGGGGTGCGCTCAATTCAAGAGCGAATGCTGACACTCCTATCGGTCGAGGCGTTAAGACATTCCAACATGAAGTCGATTTCATCAACAACCTTCCCCTTCTTCTGCTCACCGAGATCTTCGTCCTCTGGGTTCCTATTGGTCTTCACGCGATCCTTGGTGTGTACTACGCCACATCCGGAAAATCGAACGTCTCCCACTACTCATATCAATCCTCCTGGCGATACAGCCTCCAACGCCTCACCGCTTGGCTTGGCTTGCTCTTTGTCGTCTACCACGTTGCAACCCTGCGCTGGGGCTGGACGTTCTTGATTCCTGGTGATGCGCAGTGGTCGCATTACTTCGCATCCTCGACACTTGCAGCGGCTATGAAGGGCTCGGCAGACGGCTGGACCATCGCTGGCATTATCGTCTCGGTTGGCTATTTCGTCGGCGTCATGGCCCTCGTCTTTCATCTCGCCAACGGCCTCTGGACAGCAGCCATTACCTGGGGCCTTACTGTGACAGAGAAGGCGCAGAAACGCTGGGGCGCTGTCTGCACTGTGCTCGGGCTTGGGCTCGCCGGAGCGGGCGCTTCCGCTATCTTCGGTTTCCTCTTCCTCGCGGACTACGAGGATGCGCACCACATCGAGAGTGGGATGGTCATCGAAAAGTACGGCGAGGACTACTACCTCGAGCTGCTTGAGAAGTACGACATACCGATTAATCCGGAGACGGGGGAACTCGAGACCGGAACAACCAACAACGAGCAGGTGTTCCAGGACGCGGTTCGTGAAGCCGCCAACCGCGCTTATCCGGGGCCTCCCAAGCCATTGGCCGAGTCAAACGATGGTTAACGCTGCGGAGATTTCTCGCTGCAATCGGACATTTTGTAGGAACGATTGAAGACATCCGCCTGGATCAGGCGAACACGACACAAAGAGGTTTACACAGCCCATGGTCGCACAACAGAAACCCAGAGTCATCGTCGTTGGCGGCGGCCTTGCCGGCTTGGCCGCTTCGGTCCGTGTCGCCGAGTCGGATCTCGAGGTCGACCTCTTCTCTTTGGTGCCCGTGAAACGCTCGCACTCTGTGTGCGCTCAGGGAGGCATCAACGCCTGCAATGATGTTGCTCGCCAACAGGGCTACTCCGAGTACCAGCACTTCGACGAAACGATCTACGGCGGTGATTATCTCGCCGATCAGCACCCAGTCCTCGAGATGGCCAACTGGGCTCCCAAGATCATCAACCTGCTCGACCGTATGGGCGTGCCCTTCAACCGGACTTCTGAAGGTTTTCGTGATCTTCGTCTCTTTGGCGGCTCCCTCTTCAAACGCACGCACTTCTCAGGAGCCACGACAGGACAGCAGCTTCTTTATGCCCTTGACGAGCAAACGCGCCGCTATGAGGCGGAGGGCAAAGTCAAGAAGTACGAGTACTGGGAGTTCCTCTGGCCCATCGTCGAAAGGGGGCGATGCGTTGGCATTGTCGCACAGGATCTTCGCACGATGCGGATCCAGTCCTTCCGAGCCGATGCGGTTGTCATGGCCACGGGCGGCCCAGGTCTTGTCTTTGGCAAGTCTACGAACTCGGTGATGTGCAACGGCGGCGCGGCCTCACGCTGCTACCAGGCCGGAGCCCTCTACGGCAACTCTGAGATGATCCAGGTCCACCCGACGGCCATCCCTGGTGCCGACAAGTGTCGTCTCATGTCCGAGTCGGCTCGTGGCGAAGGCGGCCGCGTTTGGGTCCCTCGTCAGGCCGGCGACAGTCGCGACCCAGACCAGATCCCAGAAGAAGAACGCTACTACTTCCTTGAAGAGAAGTATCCCAAATACCAGAACCTCGTTCCCCGCGACATCGCGACACGCGAGATCTTCGATATCTGTGTCAACCAGAACATGGGCATCGCCGGCGGCAACATGGTCTACCTCGACCTGACCCATAAAGACCCCGATTACCTCACCCGCAAGCTGGGCGGCATCCTGGAGATCTACGAAAAATTCGTTGGCGACAACCCTCGGCACAAGCCAATGAAGATCTTCCCAGCCGTCCATTACTCAATGGGCGGCCTCTGGACGACCTACACCAAGGGCAGCTACCAACCCAGCGACCAGCACGGCGAGCACAATCCGGGCGAAGTCCCGCCGACGGATGCCGAGGTCGGCCGCGGCATGATGGCGGGCGCGACCAACAACGGCATGACCAACATCCCGGGCTTGTACGCCTTCGGCGAGGTCAGCTTCGCGTACCACGGCGCGACGCGCCTTGGTGCGAATGCGCTCCTCTCGTGCATATTCGACGGTCTCTATTGCGGCTTGGGCGTTGTGAATTACGTCCGGGATGAGGTTGCTCCGGGTCAACGTGCGACCGATCTGCCTGCTTCTGTCTTTGAAGAAGCGGCAAAGACCGAACAGGCCAAGATGGACACGCTCATCGGTGAGGCTGTGCCGGGTGGTAGTGATGAGACTGCTTCCAACCCCTATCTGATCGCGAAAGAGATGGGCGAAGCCATGACCGCGCAGTGCACGGTCGTGAAGACCGAGGAAGGTCTCACCAAGCTCATCGATACTGTTGGAACACTCCGCGAACGCTTCAAGAGTGTTCGCCTTGCTGACAATGCAGCATGGACCAACCAGACCCTGAGCTTCACCAGAGCAGTCGGGGACATGCTGGTCCTGGCCGACCTGACTGCTCGCACTTCGCTTGAACGTCGGGAAAGCAGGGGGTCGCACTACCGCCTCGATTATCCCGACCGCGACGATGCTCAGTTCCTCAAGGCCTCCATCGGCGAATGGAACGCGGAAACCCAGTCCTCCAGCATTTCGTGGCGTGAAGTCGATACTTCTCTTGTGAAGCCACGGCCGCGTACTTACGGCAAAGTCGAAGCGAAAGAAGACGCTAAAGAACCTGCCGTTACATCGTAAATTCTCTGTTCAACGATTTATTCGCAAAGCCTCGTTCCGCGCATCCCAGGATTGATCCATGATCGCTGACACCACCACCATTAAGGCCCGCACCGTTCGTTTTACCATCAAGCGTTGCGATGGCCCAGGGAAGAATGTTCGTTGGGAGAGCTTCGATGTCCCGGTCGAGCCTGGCGCGAATGTTATTTCCTGCTTGCAGTACATCGCGGCTCACCCGGTGACGATTAAAGGACAACGCACCACGCCTGTTGTCTGGGATTCGGGATGCCTTGAAGAAGTCTGCGGGGCGTGCACAATGGTGATCAATGGGAAGGTCCGGCAGAGTTGCTCTTGCCTAATCGACAACTATGCACCCAGTGATGGCGACGAGATCAAACTCGAGCCGATGTCGAAGTTCCCGGTGGTTCGCGATCTTTGGGTCGATCGTCAGCGTCTGTTCGAAACCCTCAAACGCCACGAGGCCTGGGTTCCCATTGATTCGACTTACGACCGTGGTGCCGGCCCCACAGAACCGCAGGATGACCAGCAGACCCGCTACAAGCTCTCCGAGTGCATGTCTTGTGGTTGCTGTCTCGAGGCATGCCCGCAGTACACCCTCGAGGAGGATGAAGCAAAGTGGGATTCATCCTTCGTCGGCGCGGCCGTTATCTCTCAGGTTCGCTATTTCAATATGCATGAAACCGGCAAGACACTCGCGAAGAAACGTCTGACCGAACTGGCGAAGCCCGGTGGCATCAACGAGTGCGGCAATGCGCAGAATTGTGTTCAGGTCTGTCCAAAGGAGATTCCGCTCACTGAGTCCATCGGCGCCATGGGCCGCTCGGTGACGGTGAATGAGATCAAGAAGTTCTTCACAGGGAAAGATTGATCGGCGTGAGCGTCATCATGCACTGAGAAGCAGGAGCAGACGCAAACAGCGAAGCAACTCATGATCTCAGTATCGCTTCGTTATGAAAGCGATTCATTTGCAGCTCTTTTTGTTCAAAAGAACGACCTGTAAACTTTCTGAAAAAGCTCGATAGCCGGCTTATTTTCTTTGCTCATTTTGCTTTTTGTATGAAGCAAGGAATTTTGTGAGGAATGGAAATGCAGTCACAATCGTAAAACCATTTGGATTGTGATTGCATACCCCCTTTCCGGGTATATCATATGATATTCCGGGGGCAGGTGGTCTCTGGAGGTTTATGGCGCGCTTCTTTGTGAAGAGAGTTTGATTGGGGGCTCATCATGTTTGTTCGTTTTTTTGCCATTGGCGCAGCTGCGTTATTAGCGGGTACTGCCTCGGCCGATTTGTTCATGCTGAACGAAGACCTTCGTCTTCTGACCCGGCCCGATAGTGACAACGGTCCGCTTACAACGGGCACAGGTGTTACCGTGCTCACCTTTGCGAGTGGCTTTGGTTTTCGCGGGAACTTCGAGTTTGATCTCGCTGAAGAAATCGCTCTGAGTGGTTCGACTGTTCAGTCTGCGAACTGGAGCGGTGTGCTCGATCCATCGGGCACGATCAGTTCGACGCTGATCTCGTTGCTCGCGTACCAAGGCAGTCTCGAATCTGAGGATACCAGCACGCTTCACGATGTGACGGATACCGAAGGCGGTGTGGTTGTTGGCACGCTGACCGTCGAAGGATCTGAGAACGTCCAGTTTAGTGTCGATGTCACGAGTGCTATCCAGGCGATTCTTGACGGGGGTGGTGACATCTTTGGTGGGCAGGTGCAGTCCGAGGCGAACAGCCAGCAGTTATTCGTGACCGGAGCGACCACACTCACCATCGAGCTGGTTCCCACCCCTGGTGCGGCCACGCTTGCTGGTATCGCTGGCATGGCGGCGTTCCGCCGGCGTCGCGTCTGACCCAGGCCCGCCGCAGAAGAACGGTTATCAAGACCAACCTTTCCGCGTGTGCCCCGGCTGAAATGCCGGGGTTTTTGTTTGCGCGGACGCACGTCGACCGACTTCGACCATCCTCATCCAATCGCTTACCATATGTATCCGAGACACAATTTGTTCCCCTTTGAATGCTGACACAATCGAGCAACACCGCATGAGTCAATACGAGCAGGATCGGAAACAGATGGGCCTGGACGAGGCGGAGGATATTGGTTTTGCGATCAACCCTCCGCCGCGTGACGACCAGCCGCTTCTCGCCTTTGGTGATGCGGCGATACCGATCGACGACTATCCCGGTCGGCTGATTGTCATCGAAGGCACTGATGGCGTTGGGCGTTCGACTCAGTTGGCGCTGCTTCGGGAGTACCTCGAGAAGCGTGGCTTTGGCGTTGTTCATACCGCCCAGGCGAGAAGCTCGCTTGCCGCTGACGGTTTGCGTCGTGCGAAGGAGGGTCACACACTTGGGCGCACCACGATGGATCTCTTTTATGCGACCGACTTCGCGAACCGTTTGGAGAACGAGATTCTCTCTTCTCTTCGTGCCGGGTTCGTTGTTCTGACAGACCGCTACATCTACTCGATGATTGTTCGATCGATCGTGCGGGGCGGCGACCGCGCGTGGATCGAGGATGTGTACAAGTTCGCACCGAAGCCCCATGCGGTCTTCTATCTCAAAGCAGACCGAGAATATTTGCTACCACGCGTGCTGGCGCGTGGCGGCTTCGACTATTGGGAGAGCGGTATGGATCACCTCGAAGAGGATGACCTTTACACTTCGTTTATGCGCTATCAAGCGTTGATGCTTGAGGCGTACGATGAGATTGCGGAGGCGGATGACTTCCGGGTGATCGATGCGAACCGGCCGATCGCGGAAGTTTTTCGTGATCTTCGAGACGGTGTCGAGCCCGTTGTTTCTTCGATGCAAGGGGTTTCGGCGTGAGTGAAGAACCCCGCAAGCCTGCCGTTAAGGTGCTCGCGGCCATCGATGTCGGAACGAACTCCATCAGGCTTGTCGTCGCTGAGGCAAAGGCCGATGGCTCTTTCCGTGTACTCGATGACGAGAAGGAAACAACGCGTCTGGGAACAGGGCTCAATCAGACGGGACGGATGCAGGAAGAGAACATCCAGGCCTCGATCGAAGCGATCGAGCGTATGCGGAAGATCGCGGAGGGTTTTCGGGCGGAGCATCTACGTATCGTGGGAACATCGGCTTGCCGGGTGGCTGAGAATTCGGCTGATTTCATCGATCGTCTCCAAGATCGGACTGGGTTGGATCTCGAGGTGTTGTCGGGCGATGACGAGGCTCGTCTTGCTTTCGAGTCCGTTCAGGCCGCGTTCGAGCTCGAAGCGATCAACGCCGCGGTTGTTGATATCGGCGGTGGTTCGGTCGAGATGGTGATGTCTGCTGGTGGAGTCGTTCAGCAGGTCTATACGCTTGATGTCGGTGCTGTTCGTCTCTCTGAGCGTTACGGTCCTTGTGGACCGGGGCAGCAAGACAACTACGATCGTATGTATCGGGCAATCCGTGATGCGATTCGTGATCGGTATGCCGATGTCCTCTTCGTTCCGCACGTCATGTTTGGGACCGGGGGGACCTTTACTTCGCTGGCCGCGCTCGAGGCCACTCGAGTTGGAGTTTTGAAAGGCGACGGCTCGCCGGTCATTCGAGCCATTTCTCACTCGGTGATGGCCGGTTTGCCAATTGCTTATGTGATTGGTGTGGCTTTGTCAATCGGGGCATTGGTTGCAGGAGTGGTGAGTGCTCTGGTGCTCTATTTAATTGAATCGAGGTCTCGTGTAAAAACCGATGCTGCCATGGCCCTTATTTTGAC
>JBCDAP010000070.1:0-7125 GCA_039185335.1 Planctomycetota bacterium
GCCGGTGAAGGCGTCCTTCGTTCGCTTGACCGAGCGCGCCGACTTGCCGCCCAGGGCTTCGAAGCTCTCGCGCGAACGCTGGATCTTTTCTTCGATGATGTCCTTTGCCGGCGGAAGGTTCACGAAGTGGCTGGTCTTGGCCAGCTTAAAGAACATGTCCACGTCTTCAATTCGAGACTCACGGATCAGATGCATTGGTCAGATTTCCTTGCTCGTAGGTCGACCGCCGATCACTGTCCCGCGCGCATCGGACGAGGTGGCGCCGGGTGCTTCACGGGAAGTCCGCTGGCCACTGCGCCGAGGCTCTTCTCAACGATTTCGAGTACTGGTGCCCAGTCGCTCTCGTTCATGACCCCGAGCGGTGGCAAGAACCGAACGTGGAACGGGCCGTGTCCGCAGTAGAAAGCAAGCACGCCGTCGTCGTACAGCTGGCGGCACATCTTCGTTACGGCCGCTTTGTCACCTCCGAACGGTGTGAACCGACACATCCCGCCGATGCCGCTGACCAGGTCCTCGACCATGTGGTGCTGAGGGAACCAGTCTGGGTGTCGGTCCACGATGGCCTGTATGCCTTCGCGGAACAGGCGGTGATGCTTGGCGATCTTGCCGTTGTCGCCGTAGTAGTCTCCGCCTGCGAGCCGCTCAATGATCCGACGCCCGACCTTCAATCCGACCGACGAACCGAGGAATGTTCCCGAGAGCAGCCCGGCCCTCGGGTTGTAATCGGCGGTGTACAACGCGGCGCACACCTGCGACATCTTGCCGACGGTGATCACATCGACCAGATCGCTCACGCCCAGCGTCTCGCACGCGAACATGTTGGTTGTTCGACCGAAGCTCTGCACCTCGTCGTCCCACACCGCGATCCCGTTTGCTTTGCAGCACTCCATCAGTGTGCGATGAAAAGCAGCGGGGGCGGTCTTGAATCCGCCTTCACCCTGCACAAGTTCGAAGATGAAGCACGCGTGCTGCTTGGGATAACGCGCGATGTATTGTTCGAGATGCCACAGGCACATGTCGATGTAACGCGTTTCGCCCGAGACATCACCAGCAGACATTCGTCGTGCGGCGGCCTTGTCGTAAAACGGCATGTAATCCGCCATCACGTTCAAAGGCAGACCCGATCGTCCGCCGGCGCTGTCGCCGATCTGCGCCATCGCCCACGTCCGACCCATAAAGCAGTTGCTGAACGCGATGACTCGACTCGCGGGCTCGTTCTTTTGGAAACACACCTTCAGCGCGTTCTCGTTGGCGAGCGCACCGCCTGTGCAGAGGAAGGCGTGCTCGATACCCGTTCCTGCGGCTTTGGCCTGATTGACGAGCACTTCTGCGAACCGGATCGCCTCTTCGTTCATCAGCAGGTTGCCCTGCAAAACCACATCGGCCGTGGCTCCTTCGAGGGCGGTGCGGATCAGGTCCGGATCAGAGTGCCCGAAGAAGTTCACGCCGATGCCGGTGATCATATCCCATTTGACCGACCCGTCCGCGAGTTCGACCAGTGCTCCATTTCCGAGCCCGGACCCGATGTACGGGTAAAGCAGGCCCTTGCCGCGTGCTTCACCTCCCAGTTGGAGCAGCTCGTCGTAGGCCTTGGAAGCTTCTTCAGAAGTCGCGTCACGAGCACCGGTTATTCCGCTTCCCTTCGAAACGATTTCCGACACAATCGTGCCCATCGCGGCACGGACGACATCCGAATCGCGGACACTCCGCCCGAGCGAGTCCGGAACAGAATCAAACACGGTCTCACCAACTTGCACACCAGTCGTCACCGAGCCACCTCATTTTGTGAAGGCGTTCATCCGATCATCATCACGAAGAGATCACTCTACACAGGGTTCACATTTCAAACCAACCCTCAGCGATCGCGATCGCCGATCCGCGAATTTCCACATTCCCATCAACAAAGCGGACATCGAGCCGTCCTCCAGGCATCCGTACCTCGACTTCGTGATCGATCTGCCCTTGCTCTCGGAGTGCTATGGCGATTGCAATCGCGCCCGATCCGCAGGCCCCGGTTTCGCCACAACCACGCTCGTGGGGTCGAGCTTCGATGGTCCCATCAATCACCGTTCCGATCGCGTGCACATTGACGCCTGCCTGAAGCCCGGTGTGCCAATGGCGGCTCGTCTGCCAGGGTCCGGTTCGTTGAGCAGCTTCGGCGTTGATCTGTTTGGCAAGGCTCGTAAGCTGACAGCCAGCAACGTCTTCGACAGGCACGATGACATGAGGGTTCCCGAGATCAACGAACCATTGTTTGTCCTGGAGATGCTCCGTGACTGTGGTCACACTCTCTCGCACAGCACCGATGGTGTTTCCTTCCATGCGCACGAGCGGCTCGAGATTGCCGCATCTCACCTTGGTCCAGTCTTTCGCATCGCTGACTACCGCGTAGCACCGCAAACCGTTAATGCACAGCCCGCCGTCTGATCCGTCCGCATTGATGACTTGGATGGACGGTGCCTCGGCACTCTCTGCCTGATCGACCAACATCAATACGTCTGCGTTGTACGACGAGCACATCGCAGATCCAACGCGGCTCCAGTTTGTGCGATCGTCGCCTTCGTGTGCCCAGGCGTACAGACAGATGTTCCCGCATCCATCAGCTTTGACCCAGCGGATTCGCATCAGGGCATTCCTCCAGCGATTGTGATCAAGAACATGCCGATGAACCCGATCAGGACGATCCCGATGATCACGATTTGCCAGTTGCGTACGGTTTGATCGATTGGGAGAGCTTGCATGTCGAGCCCGATCAGTGCATCGAGGCGTCGTTGGCGTTCCGCGATGGAGCCATGGCGAAAATCGAACCTTTGCCGGTGCATGCCCGCGTGGGCTGCGACGGCGCCGAGCGCCCGGCGCATGGCCCCGGCTGCTTCGAATTCGATCTGCCCGCCCCGCGCTTTCCCTCGCTCCATGCCGGAGAGGTGCTGCGCAGCGAACGCATCCGCTTGCCATTCGCAGCGCCTGCTGACCATCCCGAATCCCCAGATCCCGATCAACGCGGACACGATCAGGATCGCCCATTGCATTTCCTGCGGAGCACCGAGTCTTATGGCCAAGGCATCGAGCGCACTCGAGCACAACACGATGCCGGCGATCCATCCCAGCATCCACGGGATATGCCGACGGCGTGCATGGCCGACCTCGTGCGCGACCACGGCTTCGAGCTCCATCTCGCCGAGTCCCTCGAGGAGCGTTTCGGTCACGAGTACTGCACGCAGCCCGGGAACGGTTCCGACAAGCGCGGCGTTCATCGCTCCGTCCTCGCGACGCCACACTCGGATGTCGTTGATTCGCGCGCCTTGCTTCAGCCCGACACGTGCGATCGCATCACGCAATTCCCCCTTTGTGATTGGTACTGTTCCTGCAACCCGCACCATAATGACCGGCAGCACCACCACCATCCCGAGCACGATGACTAACTCCGTCCAGTCGGGTGTTCCGAAGAACACGGTTCCTTCCCGGACGCTCCAGACTAGACCGATCGGGAGCATGAGGAACGCGAACAGTTGCTGCGCACGAGACATCACGAACCGAGGAGCCGAGACGACGTTGATCCGTCGGCCCTCGATCCCTGCGAGTGCGCCGAACACCGCAGCGTCTCGAAGGCGGCGTTCGACAGCGAACTGAATCCACCAGACGCCGGCGATTCCGATCAGAGCTGGAAGTATCACCACCAGTTCATCGATCAGGATCCAGTCGCCCATCAGGTTTCGGATGTGATCAACCCATCGTCCGACGAAGACGGCGATTGTGTGTGCGAGTCCTAAGAGCAGGGCCGAAACCGCGAGCGCTCGCTGCGATGCGACCGCCGATCTCACCGATCCTCTTGTGTCCATCGCTTGCGTCGCCAAACGAACGACGACGATCTGCCAGAGCCACGCCAACATGATCCCGGCGGTAAACACTGCGAACCCGAACCAGATCGAAGGTTGGTTCAGCGGGGTGTTCGAAAGGGCATCAGCTGGTGGCGGGCGTGTCACATCCCAGACACCAATTGCGACGAACAGCCACAACACCAACCCCGTCACGATTACCGCCCATCTGCTGGCGTGGCGGACTCGCGAACGATCACACCTAGGTCGATTCGTGCTCCATCAGCCTGGTAGTAATCGAGGTTGAGCGTGAGTTCGTCCACAAAGGTCACCACGATGCAAGAACGCCCGTAGAGGTCAGCGTAGGCAATGTCGCCAAAGCTCGGCCCCGCAAAGTCCTCGTTGTTGTACTTCTGTGCCTGGAAGTGGTAGTGGAACAGCGAGTCGATCCCATCAGCGATAAACTAGACTGAATCCACGAACCGATCATCCCCCAAGCGATGCGCGGGCCTAGGGGGATACAGCAACCACACGAACCGGTTTTCGGATTCGAGAAACTCGATCACGCCGCCCAACTCTGTCGAGGTGTCTTTTCGGTCACGTTCAGCTTGGGCAAAGAGGGCTGTTGTGTAGCTCTGGTCATCGGCGAGCTCGATCGCTACCACGATATGGACCAGGTCTGCCCATACCAGCTCGCGTCTCCAGTCTTTCAGCGATTCTGCACGTTCGCGTCCGGTGACACCTCTTGTACGGAACACCTTCCGTTTTCCGTTGAGACGGCGTTCGATCGATTCTTCGAGTCGTGCACGGTTGGCGGTTAGCAAGTCGGGTCGATACTTGCTGGCCCAGCGCAACGCTGCGAGATGGCGTAGCTCGAGTCCTTCTTTTTGGGCTGGGTCAAGGTTTTGAACAACACCCTGGGACTCGCGCCAGAATACCGCGTGCTCGTCGCTCTGCAGGTCCCGCAGCCATCGCAATTGTTCGACCGAACGAGGTAGCGTGCCCCATTCCGCGGAAGCTTCGACGAGAAGCCGCATGAGTTCGTCGCGGTCGACCTCGCCTGCAGGGAGCTCAGACATCATTGTGCGGATGCGATTGCCCTCGCGATCGAGGCGACGCAGCAGCGACCACGCCGCCTCGCGTTGTCCTTCTTCGACAACTTGCTCATCGAACCATCCAGCAAAGACGTCAAAGACCACCTCGATTGCATCGCGACCGGGGAACATCTTCTCGATCGCCTTTTTCTCGGATCGATCCTTGTCTTCGATTGCCGAGACGGTGCGCGACCAGCTCGTGACCATCGCCGGTGCGAGGTTTGTCCATCCCTCGATCGCCGCAACCTCGCCGACGGTATCGATCATGAGCCAGTTCTGGTAGCTGGATTCAAGCGGGAGTGTGCGCTCTAGCACCCGCTGCGTGTTCCCCAATCTGTCCCGATCTTCGACGAGCATCAACAGGGCCTCCACACGCACTGGGTCAGGCTCGCCAAGACGGAAGATCAGATCTTTGAGTGATTCTCGTACGCCCTCGTATTGTGCTTCGCCGCGTTGGACTGATTCCCACGCTCCTCGGATGGCGCGAACACGATCGGGTACCGCGGCTTCTCGTTCTGTAATAAGCTCGACGCCGCCCTGTACGGCTCCTGAACCGCCTTGACCAGCATTGCTCGAGCATCCAGCGACCATCCCCGCCAGCGCGATCCACAAGCACAAATGCTTCGCATTGACCCGAGTGTGTCCCTGCATAGTGACTTCTTTATCGGTCATCCCCCCTCTAAACACCCTAAAATCCTCCATGATTCCGGCTTCTGCTCTAGTTTCACGTCTCACTTCTCACGATCCGCTCGGGTGATCCACGATGACTACAATGAGATACTCATGGCTTCCCAAACTGATACCCAACCTGCCTCCCAGAACCTGATCGACCGCGTCCAGCGTGTGATCAATGCAATCCGGCCCTCTGTGCAGTCGGACGGTGGCGATGTGGAGGTTGTCGATGTCAATGCCGCGGGGCGTGTTCGCATCCGTCTCCACGGAGCATGTGTTGGTTGCCCGTCGTCGATGATGACCTTGAAAATGGGGATTGAGAAGAACCTGAAGGACCATGTTCCAGAGGTCACCGAGGTGGTTGCCCTCGATTGAGGGGTGTCCCTTTTCTTGGCCGCCCGATAACATCGCTTGATGGCGAAAGCTGCGCCGTTGAGGCCGCGGCTCAGAATCATTTGCCCGCACGGCTGGAGAATCTTGAAAGAACGCTTCGCGCAAGGCGAGGCACCCCGTATAGTCAAGAGGTGGCCCGGTGCAGGATGTCCGGGCGTGGTGGTTTCCCAAGGAGCCGGTCCTATGCTCGTCATTACTCGGCGCGAAGGCGAAGAAGTCGTCATCGGCGACCCGCGCAATCCCATGGGCGTCATTCGTGTCGCCAACATCAAGGGCGACCGTGTTCGCATTGCGTTCGAGTTGCCTCGTGATGTTGAGGTTTATCGTCGGGAGCTTGCGGATCAGATTCTGGCCGAAGGCCCTGATATTGCCGGCAAGATCGGCTCAAAGTCTGCTGTAGCTGGTCAGTAGGCTTCGTCCCAATTCGTTTCCGATCGATTTGGCTTTCTAGGTGATCTTGGCATATGCCTGTTGAGCTAGCAGGGATGATGCCGCGTCGCTTGGTTCTCCTCAGCTCTTTGGGCACGCTTGCTCTTGAAGTTACGGTCGCAGTGTGCGTGTCTGCAGAGAGAAGTGAGTTGATTCGAGAGTGGTTGGTTTGGATTGACGGATCGGCTCTTCTATTGAGAACGAAAGAGTGCCGCGGTTCAATCGAGCACAGAGCCTGTGGCGGGACCAACCCCGGGGAGTTTCCTCAGCAATGAGGTTGTGATGCAGTGTTCTCGCCTTCGCGAATGAGAACAAAGTGCTTCGTTCGATTGGTGATGATCGTGCGCAATGTGTTTTGGGTTTTTAACTATTGCGTAGACGTATGCTGGCGTCAGAGCGGAGTGAATTGTTGGGATTGAGAGAACGGCAGCGTCTTTGGCCTTGCCGTTTGCGAAGAGATTTGCAAAGGAATACTGGCTGTTGCGTGTTCAGAAGCGGCTGAGAGGACTATCCTTATCCCTTCTGGATTCCACGATAGCGCAAAGCTGAGTGTTTGTTGCACAGCTTGAGCGGTTAGAAACTGAGAGCAGTTTGGAACCACACGCGGGTTGTATCAGGAAGCCCGTTGTCTCCGTCAAAGAAAGCACCTTTGACAAGCATTGATACATTCGATGTGATCTTCTTTGAGACAGTGAAGTCTATTTCATACCCAAGATCGTCAC
>JBCDAP010000071.1:0-7117 GCA_039185335.1 Planctomycetota bacterium
AAGGAACCTGACGACGAAGCCGTCACTCTCGCCCGTCGGACTCGGAAGAACGCTCACACCCTCAACTGTCACCTCCGTGAAATCCTCTGCCACGACACGTTCCACCGGATTCTCGGCGTACCAAAACTCCTGCACTCTCCTCAGTGCCTGGCCCACGAGCAACTCTTCCGCGGCAATCATTTGCCTCTCGAGTGTCGCCACCTCCAACGTCCGCACAGAGAAAGCCCTCTCGACCCAGTCGCGAATCACACCTTTGATGATCTCCTCGTGCTGGCTGACATTCAGCCGGACCGGCGTCACTTCCACCACCTCTCCGCCGAACGTCTCTGCCAAATACAGGACGTTCCGTTCCTCCTCACCCGGCCCCCCGGACCCGCGGTCGGCATGCCCTGCCAGCCCGATCCCCAGGATCACGTTGGTCAACAACGAAAGAAAAAGAAACACCAACGTGTTGTGATGCCTCGATGCCCGAACATGCCGACCAGGCTCCGTCCCACCCCGTATAACCGACGCACTCTGAGCTCGTCCAAGCTCTACCTTTTCGGCCATCACATTCAACCTAGAAGAGCCGGAAAATGATGCTCGAACACGCGGCTCACCGTTCCTGAGATCCGCTCCGCCGTTCCAGGCAGCAAGAGAGGAACTGCCAACGCGCTAAACGTGTACTCCACAACTTGCTCAAACGTCCATGCGTCCGCTTCCGCAATGTTGTATGCCTCCAACAACACGTTGGACATGATGAATACACCTACCGTGTAGACCAACAATCGAATTCCTACACTCACTTTCAAAACTACGAAAGACTGAAAAAACCCGAACGTCAAACGGGAAGCACCTAAACCTACAAACAGAATTCCAACACCATCTACGATCGCTTCCTCGAACAACGCCCCCAGGATCTTTGTGCCTACCCACAGGTAAGCAGAGATGATGGCGAAGGAGAAGAACAGCTTCAACGCCAGTCCGCCCGGATCTGTTACCGACAGCAGGTTGACCTCGTCCCAGAGCAATAGAACCATCAAGCTCCCCGAGGCCACCACTTCGGACGGCTCAAGACCTATGAAATTCGCTGCTTTGAGACCTTCGTCATAGAAGAGGCGACTCAGAACGCTATACCAGTCATAGAACACTACAGAATTCACAATGAACAAATGTGGGAAAAGTCGCCCCAACAACGTCAATAACGCAGTAGCTCTGCCCTGTTCTTTGATATTCACATCGTATGCGAGAGCCCAAACAATGTGCCCTGCAAGAAAAGCAAATGCAAACGCTGCTGCTGAATTGAACAGGGCTGCCGCAACCACCTCACTCTTGGTCTCATAGGCGCTCTGGATCACACCAATCGCACGAAAACTGCCATCGAGCATCTCACTGCCCCCCAGGATCTACGCCGTTCCATGGAACCGGGGCACGGCGCGCGATCGACATGAAAAGCTGCGTTGCCACCACACCTTGTTCCCTCCCACTCCGCTCTTCGGCCTGCGCCATCAAAATGGCTGACAATACGCCGAGATCCGCTTCCATCCATGCATCATCTCGAAGAGCAACCCGATCAAGGTGTAGGGTCAGCGCCTCGAGACTCCGCACCGTTCCTTCCGAGCGCATAGCCACATCCAGCGCTTGAGACCGCTCCGTCCGCGCGATCCCCGCGACCTCCTCAGCACCTTGCAATGCCAGCATTGTCTGCCGCAACGTGACCAGAAATCGCCTGGAGCTCAGCTCCGTGAAGTCGATCCACGACCCGTTCAAGAGGGGCACCACGTTGTACGTGAAACCGGGATAGGCCCTGTCGAACTCCGACCTAATGTCCGGATCTTTGAACGAAAGTACAATATCCTCGGACTGCAAGAACGACAGCACCAACCCAATCAACGCCACATCGTCCCGATCCAGCTCCAATCCAATCTCAAACAACTCCAAGATGTCCCAACCTATCCGCATCTCGCCCAGCTGACCGTTTACTTCGCGCAGCTCAACCACCGTGCGAATCAGCTGGACCACTGCCGATATCGCCTCCAGCAGCTCCGCAATCTGCGTCGCATACTCTTGGACTTGCGTGCCGTGAGCAGTCGGGTCATAGACCAGGGAGAACCCCAATAATTTGTGCGTATCGACCGACTGCGCCGCCAACTCGCGTGCTAGCACCGCCTCTACCACTGGATAGGGCAACCGTTCCGTCGCCTCTAGCCTCATCAACGCTTCGTTCAGCTCGATCAGCAACGATGCCTCCGCTGCCGATGACTGGATAGACTCGCGCTCCTCGCCATGCGCTGCCATCCCTCCGCAGCAGAGCAAAGCCACGACCCAATGTACTATTCTTTTCATCGCCTACACTCCTGAAACCGGCTCATGAAAAACTCCACTTCGTCTTCTGCCACCCCTTGATCACGGAGCCACTGCCTGAGCCACCCAGCCCCATGCTCTCGCACATAAATCGGCGCTCTGTCTGCTATATCGCTACCGGCCACGCCGTAGATCGCCAATTCAGAATCTGTGAGGCAAAAGCTGATCCGATGGGACCCTTCCGTCGTCGACAACAGGTACTCCCGCTTCGGCTCCATCTCTCCGAGCGCATCGATCTCACGGTCTGTCAAACCAAACCGGCGATACGCTTCCAATGAACCGTCCTCCGACAAAATCCCAGCATCCGGAATAAAGATTCTCGTCGGAACCGACGACAGAACAATCTCGCCCAGGTTCGAAGCCAATACCTGCTGTGGTGTATGGGCCGCCATCACCAACATGCCCCGGTTCTTTCGCAACTTCAGGAGCCGTTTCCTGAGGCCTGCAACGAAGTAGCTTCGCTCCAACGCCTCATGCAACTCATCCACACAGAACACCCGCAAATCCCGGCCGTTGCACATCCTCGTCATCGCCCCGAAAAGATGGGCGACCACCGGCGTGCCGATCGCCTCGCCCAGCTCAAGAACCTTCGACAACTCGACCACCGTGAGCCGGGCGCGATCCGTCTCCTCACCTGCTACACCGTTTAGCACCCCTCCAAAGACTCCGTCGCGACCATACGGAGCCAGCGCTCTACGCAACTCCCGACTGCGCAATTTCGCCATCAGCGTATCCAAACGCCGCAAATCCGGCGCAACACTCACCATGTCCTCAACCGCAAGTTCAACTACGTTGCGCTCCCTAGCGCCAATTGTCACACCCTGCTGATGCAACAATTCGAGGACCACACTCGAAACGAGACCCCTTCGCTCCTTGCTACTCAGGTCCTGCACCACCGGGAGAGCGAGCTCTCCTCCAACTCTCGGTTCCTGAAACGCGCCCCGTTCCGCCATGCAGTGCAACATCATCGAATACCCGATGTCGAGCGCCAAAGCCCTGCTCCGTGGATACAGCAACCCTCCGTGAAGCAGAGTGTTCATCGCCACCGACTTACCGCCGCCAGTCGGACCGAACAACGCCGTCATACCGACATCGTCCAGCCGGCCTCCAAACAGATTGACGTCGTACACTTCGCCGAAAGCTGTTTTCGCCCGCACAAATGACGGCGCTCCTGGAAAACCTTCGTACGGGCACTCCGCACTCCCATGCTCCACTGCGCTCCGCGCCACCAAGCCGAGTCCCGAACGTACGCTGACTAAGAGCTTCCGCAAATGCGCAGCGCGTTCACCTGGTAGTGCTCCCGCCCAAGCACTCAATAAACCATTCCCTTCAATCGCGCACCGAATCCCGCGCCGCCCGAGAGTCGCGACCACAAGGTCTGCATACCGCTCAGCTCGCGCTCTCGTCTCGCCATAAACAAACACCGCGGACGTCATCAAGCAATACCGCATTCCGGAACCAATCTCATCAAGCGCTTGGTCCGCCTCATGCATCCGTTCTTTAACTCTGTTGCGCGCCTCCCGATCGACCTCCGGAACTCCGTCGTCACTCCTGGACCGTTCTTCCTCCTGGTTGCCGCGAAGCACCGACGCGAGGATCAGCCGCATGCTGATGCCCGACCAAACATGCCAACTTTCCTGCCGTCGTACTTTGGACGCGGCCTCTTGTGCGCCCAGCGGCAGAAGTCGTGTCAACCACCTATACCCGAATCTGAATCTCGCCAGCTCGTCTACAAGTCCAAGTTCCAGAACATCCGGCGGAGCGATCACGGTCACCGGCACCACCCACTGACCATCCACACTGATCGCTGAACCTTGGCGAGATAGTTCTACAGGCCCAAGGGCTTGGTCGAGAAACATACCGCCCGGTACGTTCACATTGGCACTCGAACCGTGACACGCGATCCCGCGAAGCCTGCCTGCAAATACACCGTCACTCAACGCTTCGAGACCTACACCTGCCGCCTCAAGCTCGCTGCCGAGCCTACTACCGAAGAATTGCAACCTATCGCCTGCGTCACTGTCGTGCGCCGCAACGTACACCGCGTGTTCCAGGGTCAAGCCTTCATCCAAACCGGCAAAACGTTCTCGAACCCCTTCAATCGCCCAACTCGTCGGGGAGACGTCGCTTCCGATCGGCCGACGCTCCGACGGGCGGACGAGACGTGCGCATTCAAGGTGCACTGTCATACCGTCGCCCAAATCCTCGAGTAGACGAGACAGCGCGTCATGGCCATCAAGAACCGCACCGGCGCTTTCTTCAAGCGATAAAGGATGCAGCCGAAACCCCATCATCTCGCCGGTAGCGCCACGCAGCGCGATACGCGTGCGACCACCATCGATCCAGGTCTCCCACGGAACTCTTGCCGCGCCCGCCGACAGTTTCACCTTAAGAGGCGTCGCCCACTCTTCCTCACGCCGCAAGACCGGTACATAGTCAATCAGCGCCACGACACTACCTCCAGCACGCTCTTGGTGCCTCCGCTACGAACGAAGAATTCCTCAAATGCCACTTCAACCACCGCAACGTCTGTCTCACCCATTCTCGAAATCCGATCGCTCACGACCATCAGTCCAAAGAATCCCAGGCAAGCGAAGCTCATCACCCCTGCACGCCATCCCCCGATCTTCACCGCCAAGAAGAACAGCCCCACAGAGAACACCATAAAGAGGACAGCTACCCAGCGGTGCATCCCAAAGAGCTTCGCTGTCTCGTGCGTCGCCCGATAGAAACGCACTGTCCCGTCGGCAGTCCCTCTCTGCTGACCCTCTTTCATAACTACCTAGACAACCGTGCCAGAAACATTGATGCCAGGAATCACCACGACCCCATTCGCAACCAAAACACCACCAATCACAAGAACGGCGACGATCGACATTGCGACCTGGCCCGCATTCTCGATACCAGATCTCTGCGCAGCCATCTTCAGAACCACGTACGCGAATACACCCCCCGCCATCGCAAACACCACAGCGATAAAATCCGCCACATAGCCGATCACCGTCGATGCGGCCGTCGTACTCGGCGGGGCGACCAACCCGAGCGCGTCCTGTGCACTGCATGCCAACAACACCAAAACTACAAACCGGAAACCCTTGTTCAGCATCTAGTTATCCTTTCCATTGCCATACAGACCGCTCACGCCGACCACGCTTCGGTAGACCATTTCCTGCCGTTGCATTTAAACCTGCCTACACTTGCAACCCGAATACTCCCAAACATGTCTCGTTCACAATGCACCACCACGTCTAGTGCCCTTGCCAACGTCAAATCCTCGGCACGTCCCCCAGCAACCTCCATCATTTGCCGAAGACGCGGTATCAACTCCTCGATCGACTCAGAATGGACCGTCATAACGCTTCCGCCATGGCCCGACAACTCCGCCTCCAGCCACGCCAGCACCTCAGCTCCACGGCACTCGCCAATGACGATTCGATCGGGCTGCACCCGAAGAAGGCGCCGGAACCATGCACCCATGTCGCCGCCTTCTGGAACGACCAGTGAATCGCAGAGCGCACCACTAAGGCTCAGCTCCTCACTTGCATCCTCGAGCGTGACAATACGCTCCATCGGTCGCTCTTCGATCAACTCCTCGAGCAACGCCCTCGCAAGCGTCGTCTTACCGCTGCCTCCCCGGCCGAGAATCACCACAGAACTCCCATCTACAAGCGCTTCTCGTAAACCGAGCGCCCAACCTGATGTCAACATCCCCACCCCGACCAAGCCCTCCATAGTGAACTTGGTCTCTTCCATAACTCGGAAGGTGAAAAATGGGCTCTTGGCTGGGGGCGCTCCGACACCAGCAACGCGCACCCCCCACTCGGGGATCGAACCAAGCACTGATGCGTCTTCTTCAAGCAAATCAATGTCGAGCAGCCCGACCATCGTCGACATCAAGCTCGACAACTGAACACGCGAGAAGGTCGTTGCGAGAAGTCGCCGATTCCCGTCCACACCCTCCGCAACCACTGCGCCCGAGCTCACCACGAATAGGTTTCGCGCTGACCGCCTCCTAATCTCGCCCATCACCACATCGCCCAACTCGCCCGCCAACACATCCAGCATCTCCGCCCGTCCCAGATCACTTTCATTCATCCTTCACCACCCCGACAGCCGCCGTCTTCAGCGACCAACGCGACCGTCGCGACGTCGAGATCCGACCGTGCCGGCCACCTTGAACCCCATCGTGGAAACCGCCGTTGAATCCGCCCGAGCCCTCTACTCCCGCTGCGCACACGGGGGCTCACAATCCTCTCCCTCCACCGCTTCTCCCGAAACGCAGGACGCTTCTTCAGAGTCACCGGTGGAACACCCGCGGCCAGCATCACTGCCTCGTCCGAGGGAAGGGTGCGCAAATCGTGCACGTCCAGAAGATCCCTTCCCGTCCTTTCTTGGGACAGATTGTGACTATCCCCACGTCCACCAGAGCCATGACTCGTCCGCGAGTGCTCCACCGTCACCTTGGCCGCAAGCTTCTTCACGTCCTCCAAAAGCGCCGGGTCCTGCGTAGCTGTCACCACCCAGATCGGACAGGCAGCCGTCACAGGCTCCCGCTGACCATAAACCTCGATCAGTTGCGACTTGCTCTGAACCCCAAGGAGGAATCGGTACCCCGCTCCCCCCAACGTCGCCATCGCCTTCAACATCTCGTCCATCTTTCCGAGCTGCGGAAATTCGTCGATCGCCACCAACGTCGGGACAACTGCCTCTGAAACAGCGTGATCCCGGTAATCCAAGATTCCCGACCCCTTGAGACCCACTTCCATCACCGCCA
>JBCDAP010000072.1:0-7076 GCA_039185335.1 Planctomycetota bacterium
CTTCATACATATACACAATTTAACTCCGAACGGAAAAGATAAAAATTTAAATTTTTAATTTGGGGCCAAACATAGCGCTCGCTATTTCCATGAATCATCATATGACGTGTACGCAACGTATTTTTCACGCCCGAACTTGTGTCGGCGCCGACGAATCCTGAGAAAATCGATCCACCTAACTAATCCACCCTTGCTTCACCTCTCTAGATAGCGCTAGCTGTTCTACCACTGCGCAGCATAGAATCCGACCCCACCTCTCAAGCGATCATGTCCGAGGTCATCAAACGAACGGCATGGGAATTGAAAGGGTTCGCGCGATACCGCGCCGTGGTTGACTATCCCGTTCCGCTCGGGCGCTACACAACAGCTTTGGAGCCCGACCAATCAGACGATGGGCTTTGATCGGCGAGCTGTTGTGCTCGAGCAGCGGGCCCCAAACCTCGGTACGTCGAGGGCATCTCTCGCAACGCCTGATCGCTCAGCCCGCTTCTCGGCTTCTATTGGGCGATCGCGACTTTTTGATAGCATTTTGACTGGGTATCTTGGCAAGGAGTTTTTGAATAAGGAAGTTTTTGTGAGTGAAGTCGGTTGACAAATGAGACGACTGGTCTAATACTAGGAGTATGGCTATGAGCACTGCCACAACTGAAACCCGCGAACGCATCCTCGAGGCCGGCTCTAAGGCCATCGTCGCGAAGAGCTATAACGGATGCGGGCTCAATGAGATCCTTGGTGCCGCTGGCGTCCCCAAGGGATCTTTCTACCACTACTTCAAAAGTAAGGAAGGCTTCGGCGTTGCGGTCATCGAGCAATCGGCCGACGCACACACCGACCATTTGCGTCAGTACTTCACTGACCGCTCAAAAACTCCACTGAAGCGGCTGCATGCTTTCTACACGATGGCTCGAGATTATTATGCCGATAATGGCCCTCTCCGTCAGTGTCTGATCGCCAAGTTGGCGCTCGAGACCGCGCAGCTCAGTGAACCAATGCGTGCCGCAATTAAGTGTGGCTATGACGAATGGAGCCTGCTCCACGCGAAGGTTCTGCGTGAAGCACAGGCCGAGGGCGAGCTTGATGCGTCTACCGATGTAGATGCTCTCGCCAACGCGATCATGCATGCTTGGGAGGGTGCCACAATCCGCATGCAGATCGATCGCGACATCGCACCGCTGAACGAATTTCTGGACACCGTGCTCGAGCGCCTTGTCGCTTCGCGCTGAAACTCTTTTTTTTTGCCCAATGATTAGACGACTGGTCTACTTAAGGAGCCCCAAAATGCACTCCCTCATGACCCTGGCCAAGAACTCGGAAATGACCCGCACTAGCCGACTGAACACGAAGCTGGCTAAGGCACGCGCCAAGCAGCTCGACATGGCGATGAAAGGCCGCATCCTCGAGTCTGCAGGTTACGCTGCACAGGCCAAGCTGATCCGAGCTGTCCAGGCGACCAAGGTCAGTCGCCGTGCAGTGGCTGCCGCCTTGGCTAGCCTCTCTCTGTTGCCCGCCCTCGCTGCCGCGCAGCCAACCACTGTGCTGACGGCCGAAGTCGCGGAAGAACTCGTCCAGGAGCACCGACGCGTCACCGGCAGCCTCCAAGCAGTTTCGCGAGCCGCTGTCGCGGCACAGGAGTCAGGTCTCGTGGAGTCCGTCCTCGTTGATGAGGGGTCTCTGGTTCGTAAGGGTGACCTGATCGTCTCGCTCGACGCTCGGCGATTGAATGCACAACTCGAAGAAGCGCGGGCTGAGCACGCAAATTACGAAGCGATCGTTGCGCAACGCGTCGCGGAATTGGATTTCACGCGGCTGGATCGCGACCGGATACAGCAGGCACATAACAACGGTGCCGCAAGCGAGCGTGAACTTTCTGAAGTGGAGACGATGCTTGGCGTTCGCGAGTCGCAGCTTGAATCTACACGGCGTGTTGTCGAGTCTACGGCGCGCCGCGTCGATCTCCTTGAAATCCGACTGAACGACATGCAGGTGCGAGCGCCGTTCGATGCCCGTGTTGTGTCTCGGCATGTTGAACCGGGGGAATGGACCGAGCCCGGTCGTCCCGTGGCCACCCTGGTCTCAACCGGCACGATCGAAGCACGGCTTGAGGTACCCGAGCGGTACGCATCGAGCGTGTTTGCTAACCCCGAGTTGCTATTTGTTCAACTCGCCTCCGATGGTCGCTCTGTGCCGTCAGTCTCGGTGCGGCCGGTGCCGGACGTGGATGAGCGGGCTCGGACATTTCAGGTCTTCGTCACGCTCGACAACACTTCAGGCGAGCTCGCGCCTGGTATGGCGGTGAACGCTTGGGTGCCAACTTCACAGGAATCCTTGGCGTTGCTTGCGCCGAAGGACTCTGTGATCAGAGACGGTAGAGATGCTTATGTCTTCCGAGTCAACGATAATGGTGACACGTCAGAGGCCGACAAGACACCTGTCACGGTACTTTTTACCTGGGGAGACATGCTCGCGGTGTCTTCACAAAATCTTGATGCAGGCGATGAAGTCGTTGTGGAGGGTAACGAAAGGTTGCTGCCCGATGCCGAAATCACCTCCGCATCGCTGACATCGCGTAGCCAGAGCTAATTGCAACACAAGCACACACTGTAAAGGAACAAAGAGATGAGCAATCCAATCAAGCAGAAGACAGCGTTGGTCACGGGTGCGAGCAGAGGTATTGGCGCAGCGATTGCGAAACGCCTAGCCGCAGATGGCGCGCACGTGCTGGTGAATTACGCTCGAAGTGGAGAGAAAGCCGACGCAGTCGTGGCAGGGATCCGCTCGGCAGGCGGAAGCGCCGCTACGATCGCAGGTGATGTCAGCGATCGAAATGCTATCAGCGATATGTTCAATGAAATCGATCGCGATCATAGCGGTGCGATCGACATCTTGGTCAACAATGCGGGCCTATTTCGTGGTGGCCGGATCGACGAAGGAGACGGAGCAATCTCGGGTGATGCTGACGCCGCGGCAGACGATGTCGATCAGAGTTTCGAGTCGATGCTCAGCGTCAATGTTCGTGGTGTGTGGTACGTCACCCGTCAGGCAGCCTCACGACTCCGTGACGGCGGTCGGATTATCACGATCGGATCGAACGCTGGGGAAGCCGCTCTTTTTCCAGGAAATAGTGCTTACTCTATGACGAAGTTTGCGGTCCGGGGCCTCAGCCGGGGCTGGGCTCGCGATCTTGCCGAACGCCGCATCACTTCGAACATTGTTGCTCCAGGTCCTATCGATACTGACATGAACCCAGACTCCGCTGAGAACGAGTTCGCGGAGTTCATCAAGCAGAATACTTCGCTTGGACGCTATGGAACCGCGCAAGAAGTTGCTGCCGCGGTGGCTTACCTCGCCAGCGATGACGCCTCGTATGTTACCGGTGCCGAACTCGACATCAACGGTGGTTGGGGAATCTGAACCCCGGCCGATGTAAGCTGCCGCACCGCAGGAGACTCCAGCCATGCACCGCCTCATCGAACTCGCCATCCGCCAACCCATCACCGTCACGGTCGGCGTCATCCTCGCGGTTATGGCGGGGCTGCTCTCTTCAACACGGGTCGCCGTTCAGATGACGCCTTCCGTTGACTCAACGGTTGTGTCTGTCTCTACAAGTTGGGAGAACGCGTCAGCCGCTGAGATCGAATCCGACATTATCGAAGAACAGGAAGCCCGGCTCGGGGACATCACCGACCTCACTTCGATGACAAGCGTTAGTCAAGCCGGCCGCGGGCGTGTCAGATTGGAATTCCGCACAGGCACCAATATTGATGAAGCGATGGCCGCGGTCGATCAAAAACTGAGCGAGGTTCCTCGATACCCCGACGGCGTCGACGAACCCGAGGTCGTTGCTGTTGATCCGGAGTCGATCGACTACATCGCGTGGATCGGACTCAGCTCGACTGATCCTGCTTTCGATGCGACCACGCTATACGACTTCATGGAAAGACGCCTTCGCCCTCGCCTGGAGCGCATCCAAGGTGTGAGCGAGGTTGGCGTTCGAGGGGCACGAGAAGCCGAGGTGCAGATTCTCGCAGACCCTGTCAGGCTCGCACAGCGCGGTATCACATATTCCGAGTTGGTCGAGGCGTTGCAACTCTCGAATCAGAACTTCTCGGGCGGTTTGCTGCCCGACGGCAAGAACGATGTTCGGGTCAGGTCCGTCGGTCGTTTCCACGACCCAGACACCGTGGGCGACCTCGTCATCCGTCGGGACGAAGCCGGGCCGGTGTACCTCCGTGACATCGCGGATATCGAGATGGGCTACAAGGAAAAGAACGAATGGGTTCGCGCACGCGGCGTGCAGATGCCTTTCTTCAATTTCCAACTCCAGCAGGGTGCCAACCTGCTCGACACTATGGGGGCCATCAAAGCCGAGGTTGACGCATTGAATGCCCCCGGCGGCCTGCTCGAGCAGCACGCTCGCTCGATCGGTATCGATGGAACGCTCGAACTCGTGCAGACATACGATTCCTCGACCTATGTCGAGCAGGCGATCGCGCTGGTTCGAAACAACATTTTCTTGGGCGGCGGGCTCGCCGTGCTCACGCTGCTGATGTTCCTACGTTCGCTCCGCACCATCGGCATCATCGCGATCGCCATCCCGATCTCTGTCATTGCTTCGCTTGCAGTGCTCGTCCTGCTCGGGCGTTCGATCAACATCATCTCGCTCGCAGGCATGGCATTTGCCACCGGCATGGTTGTGGATAACGCAATCGTGGTGATCGAGAACATCTTTCGACACATCGAGATGGGCAAGCCCAAGCGACAGGCTGCACTCGATGCGACCAAGGAAGTCGGCGGCGCTGTCATCGCTTCCACTGCTACGACTCTGGTCGTGTTCTTTCCGATCTTGCTGATTCAAGACTCAGCGGGTCAGCTCTTCCGAGACATCGCGCTTGCCATTATGGCCGCGGTCGGTATCAGCCTCATTGTGTCGGTGACGGTTATTCCCGCGGCATCGGCCCAGATCCTCAAGCAACGCGCCTCGAGTACCGCCACCGAAGAAAAGCATTCACAAGCGAAGAATCGTGGGCGTCTTGGTCGATTGATCGACGCAGCCCGTGGCTTGCCGAGGCTGATCGGTTCGGCCCCGTCGCTGATCGGCGCGATGATTCAGCATCTGACATCACGCTGGATCACACGGCTTGCCGTGATCGGAGTCTTTGCTGCAGGCACCGTTGCGGGCATAGCTGTGTTGATTCCACCGCTCGATTACTTGCCGGTGGGCAATCGTAACATCATCTTTGGTGTGCTTGTTCCTCCGCCGGGTTACAACCTCGACCAGCTTTCCACACTGGGAGATCGTCTTGAAAACGAGATCCGCCCGTCATGGGAAGTTACCGAGGATAAGTTCCAGCTCGAGGACGACCTCCGCGGGGGGCCATCGCCCGACGAAGACGCCCGAACCACAATCACGACGCGCGACGGTCGTGAAGTTGTGCCGCCGGAGTTGGAGCACTACTTCCTCGTTGCTTGGGACGGTTTGGTCTTTCACGCTGCGATCGCCCAGGACAACAAGCGGATCGCGGACGCACTGGGTCTCTTCGACCAATCTGTCGCCGGCGCCAACGCACCCGATGTGTTCAGCTTCAGCTTCCAGATGCCGCTGTTCCGGACGGGTGGTCAGACCGGCTCAGCGATCAAGATCGACCTGAAAGGCGATGATCTCGACACAATCAACAGCTCGGCGGGTCAGCTGCTGTTTGCCTTGTTCGGCGAGTTTGGCCCTGGCACCGTTCAGCCCGATCCTCCTAACTTCTTGCTGCCAACTCCCGAACTGCGCGTCACCCCCAACGACGAGCGCTTGCGCGATCTTGACATGTCACGCAGCGACGTAGGCCTTGCGGTTGCTGCGAACGGCGACGGCTTGATTCTGCCGCGTCAGTTTCAGGTCGGCAGCGAACTTAAGGATCTGAAGATCATTTCGCCTGATTCGTTCCGCAACGATCCGATTCAGGCCATGCTCAACGCCCCGATTGCAACGCCGGGAGGATCGGTTGTCGATCTCGAATCGGTGGCAAGCGTCGACCGTATTCGTGAGTCAGACCGCATCCGACATGTTGACCGGCAACGAGCCGTGACACTCCAGTTCACCCCGCCAACCGGGACGCCGCTGCAGGAAGCAATCGACCGAGTCGACGCGATTATCACCGACTTGCGGGCCGATGGCCGAATCGCCGAAGGCATCGAGATCCAAAAAGCCGGCTCGGCAGGCAAACTCAACGACATCAAAGATGCATTGCTCGGCGATGGCACCTTCGTCGGCACACTGAGCAGCTCACTCTTCCTTGCGTTCTTGGTGGTTTACCTCGTCATGGTCGTTCTCTTTCAGAGCTGGACGTACCCGATCGTCATCATGGTCAGCGTCCCGCTCGCCACCCTCGGCGGTTTCATCGGCCTGGCAATCGTGCACGAGTGGTCAGTCGCCAATCCTTACATGCCGGTGCAGAACCTCGATGTGCTGACAATCCTCGGCTTCGTGATCCTCGCCGGCGTCGTTGTCAACAACGCAATCCTGATCGTGCACCAGACGCTCAACTTCTTGTCAGCCGACGATCTGTCGCCGAACGAGGCGATCCGTCTTGCGGTCGAGAGCCGTGTCCGCCCGATTCTTATGAGCACTCTAACTTCGGTCGGCGGCATGCTCCCGCTCGTGCTGATGCCCGGTTCGGGCAGTGAGTTGTACCGAGGACTCGGTGCTGTCGTTGTCGGCGGGTTGCTCGTCTCTACGGTCTTTACACTCATCCTTGTCCCAACGGTATTGAGCGCACTGTTTCGATTCCGAGGGAACAGCCGTGCGTCACTCGCGGGCGAATGAAACCAAACAAGAGCCTAGCTCTAAACACTTGGTCAGCGAGCGTGCAGGCCAATGCTGTGGTGTAACGACAGTGCTAGCAAGCTTGTGGGGGGTACTGACGTTGCGCGTTTGGTGCAGGATGAGAGCTATAGCCAGAGCGAGGGCGTGTACGCCGACGACGTTACGCACCCTCTTTGTCGCGCGGCGGGTAGCGGTTCAGTCCATGATGACGCGCGAAAGCCACCCGCCGGAATCGAACCGGCAACCTCAAGATTACAAATCATGC
>JBCDAP010000073.1:0-7047 GCA_039185335.1 Planctomycetota bacterium
CTGACGACCCGATGAAAATGTGGATATGCCGTTAGCGCCGAGCCGCCGGTCGTGATGAATTCCAAGACCCATCCCCACTCTTCGTCGGTCAGCTCGCGGTACGCGTGTGTTGTGCGGACCTCTTCGAACAGTGTTTCTGCATCGAATCCTTCGCCGACCGCCAGCGTCACTGCGTGCTGGGCGAGCACATCCAGAGGCTTCGCCAAGGGCACGCGCGACTCGATCGCTTTGCGACCGATCGCCGTCCGTGCAGCGGCGAACTCGACCAACTCGAATGCGTGCGCGGGCACACACAACACACGGCTGATCTTGCCGGGCGCGTGACCCGAACGGCCCGCCCGCTGAATCAGTCGCGCCACACCCTTGGGTGAACCGATCTGGATGACCTGGTCTACGGGCGAGAAGTCCACACCCAAATCAAGCGAAGATGTGCAGACCACGCACTTGAGTGCCGTCACGCTGCCGGATGGATCTTCAACTTGCCCGGTCCGCAACGCATTCTCGACCCGCGTCCGCAACTCTCGATCGATCGACCCGTGATGGATCGCGATTCTCCCAAGCCAATCGGGGCGACGTTTGAACAGCTCCGCGAACCAGATCTCGCACTGCGATCGTGTGTTGCAGAACACCAACGTTGTTCCCGCCTGATCGATCGCCTGCGCGACATCCTCGGACAGCTTGATTCCGAGATGCCCCGCCCACGGGAAGCGCGTGATGTCCGATGGCAACACCGACTCAACCACCACCTCCTTCGGATCGTCCCCCTTCACCAGCACGGGCTCGGCATCTTGCTCGACCGATCCGGTCAGTGCGCGGAGTGCTTCATCGAGGTTGCCGAGCGTCGCGGACAGTCCGAGCGTCTGGATCTCTGGATTCCACGCGCGCAACCTCGCTAAGCAGAGCTCCGTCTGTGTCCCGCGTTTGGTCGACAGCAGCTCATGCCATTCGTCCACGATAACGCAGCGCACGGTTGACAGGCGTTTCCGAGCGTCCTTCCTCGACAGCATCACCGACAAAGACTCGGGCGTGGTTACAAGTGCTGTTGGCATGCGCTTGTCCTGGCGGGCACGGACCGACGCGGATGTGTCTCCTGTTCGTTGTTCGACCGTCCAGTTCGCGCCCAGTTCGCGCACCGGATCGAGCAAGCTCTCGACCGTGTCCGCCGCGAGGGCGCGCAACGGCGTAAGCCACACCACGCGCAGCGGCTCCGCTTTTTTGGTCTCCGCTTCCTTCTTTTCTTGACCAAGCCCATCGAGATACTCGCTCAGCGGGCCGAGCCACACCGCGTATGTCTTGCCCATCCCGGTCGGGGCGTGCAGCAACAACGATCTCCCCTGCGCATATGCCTCCCACGTCTCTCGTTGAAAGGCGAAGGGTGACCAGTCGCGTGCGTGGAACCACTCCTCAAGGCGATCGTGCAGCTTCGTCGAGGCCACGGTCACTTCACTTCGCTCCCGCGCATATTCGCTCTCTCGAGCAGCTCTCGCACGCTCGCCAGCGTGTCGGCATCCTTCGGCTGCTTGTCGTGACGCCACCGATGCATGCGCGGGAAACGAAGCGCCATCCCGGACGCATGCCGTGATGATTCGGCGATGCCCTCGAACGCCAGTTCGAACACGAGTTTGGGCTCGACCATCCGGACGGGTCCTGCGCGTCCGGTGGTGTGCTTGCGCACGTACGCGTCCACTCGTTTGATCTCTTGGTTCGAGAGCCCCGAGTACGCCTTCGCGATCGTCACGAGTTCCCCTGCGCCCTGCCCCGCTTCGCTCTCGCTCCACACGCCGAAGGTGTAGTCGGTATAGAGCGAGGCGCGCTTCCCCGAGCCGGGCTGGGCGGCTGTCATCACCACATCGATCGTGTACGGCTCGACCTTCCACTTCCACCACTCGCCGCGCACCCGCCCCGTACGGTAAGGCCCGCTCAGCGATTTGAGCATCAACCCCTCGACCCCAAGCTCGCGCGATCGAGCCCGCAGCTCGGCGGCACGAGACCAATTCGCGGCGCTCATCGTCGGTGACAGGCGGATGCGTGACCCTCTCCCGAGCTCACGAACCGCAGCCTCCAATAACACACGGCGTTCTCGCATCGCCCGCTCGCGGATATCCTCACCCCCGAGTTCGAGCAGGTCGTAGGCCATGAAGATCACCGGCACGTCGTCGAACAACGTCGGTTGGTAAGACTTGCGGTTCAACCTTCTTTGTAGTGTTGAGAAAGGCATCGGAAGGCCGCGACATTCCGCTGTCACCTCGCCAGCGCCGTCATCCCATGCGAGCAGTTCTCCATCGAGCACTGTTCCTTCCGATATAGCTGATGCATCCATCACAAGCTCGGGGAAGGCCTGCGAGATGATCTCTTCGCCGCGAGACCAAACAAGGGTCTCCGAACGCCTGATCAGCTGAGCGCGGATTCCATCGAACTTGTGCTCGATCAAGAACTCGGATGGCAAGCCGATCGAATCACCGAATCTCTCGATCTCATCTTCAAGGGGGCTCGCCAGATAGAACGGGTAGGCGCGAGCCGGGTCGTCATCCGCTTCGTCCGGGTTCACGAGGCGCGCAAAGTCTTCCGCGGTTGCCTCCCACCGTGACGCCAACCGGTGCTCCATAGCCGCCGAATCAATGCCCTTCGCCTCGCCGAGCGCGCGGATCACAAGCTTTCGGGCAGCGCCGAAGCGGAATGCGCCCGACATGAGCTTCTGGAACAGAAAACGTTGCTCCTTTGCGAGTTCGTCCCATGTGCGCACGATCAACTCGCGCTGCTCTGTCTCGTCGAGCGATGCGAGCGGAACGACACGCTCGATCATCAGCTCCGACAACGCGAACTCCCGCGAATGCGTCGGATCGGGCAATACCAGCGAGATCGTCTCCGATAGGTCCCCAACCGCCTGGTGGCACTCTTTGAACAGCCACTCGGGCAACTCCGCGACCTCCGCCGCCCAAGTGCGCATCAACCGGTAATTGACCGCACGGCGCAGGCGTTTTCCTGTGAGCACGCGCAGCGCCCAAGCCGCGTCGGCATCGGGTGCTTCTTCGAAGTACGCGCGCAGCGCGCCCACCTTTTCGCTCGTGCGTGTTGTCCGATCTACCTCTTGGTAGAGCTGCGCGAACCGCTTCATGCGTCCTCCTCGATCGAGGCCGCCGCCACTGGTTCTTCTTCGTCTTCTCCGCCCGTTTCGTCCTCGCCCGTGAACCTCGTGGGCAGGTCGTACGCATCAATCCCTTGCTCGCGCAGGTACCGGATCAACGGACCTGTCTGCCCGTGCGTGACACCGACTCGTTCGGCCCCGCTCGACACGATTGCGTTCAGGATCGAATCCCAATCTGCGTGATCGGAAATGACAAAGCCGCGATCGATCGAGCGGATCCGTCTTGTGCCGCGCACCGCCGACCAACCCGAGGCGCTCGCGGTCTCGAAGGGACGCAGCTTACGAACCCAGGGCGTTCCGAGGGCAGAGGGCGGCGCGATCACCAGAGCTCGCCCCTTGTGCACCTTCGCCGATTCCACGGTGACCGCCTCCCACTGAGGCAGATCGACACCCGAAGCCTCATATGCCTCGCACAGGCCTGTGACCGCGCCGTGCAACAGGATCGGGCCGGGCATTCCGTCTTTTCCCGCCACGTCCGCGATCAATCGCATCACGCGCTGAGCTTTGCCGAGCGCGTAGGCGCTGATGATCGCATTCCGATCGTTCGCGGCGCAATCTCTCCACCACGCGAGCATCTCGCCCGCGACATCAAACGCGTTCTCCCACCGGAAGATCGGCAGCCCGAACGTGCACTCGGTCACGAACTCATCGCAGCGGACTGTTTCGAAAGGCGTCGCTGTCGGATCTTCTGACCTTGGCGCCAGCTTGTAGTCACCCGAGACCACAACCACGCGCCCATCTTTCTCTAATCGGATCTGCGAGGATCCGATGATGTGCCCGGCCGGGTGGAGCGACACCTTCACGCCGTTTAGATCGACCGCCTCGCCGTAAGCGAGCATTTCGACCTCCGCACTCTTCGACAAACGTGCTCTCGTGACCCCCTCTCCTTCTTCCGAACACAGGTACGTTCGGCATCCCGGACGCAGGTGATCGGCATGAGCGTGTGTCACCACCGCTCGCTCCACCGCCTGCCATGGATCGATGAAGAAACTCCCCGCGGGGCAAAGCAGCCCTTGCTCGGTCACCTTGATCAGTGGCTCGCGTGATATAGACACAACGCAGTTTAGGGCGGTGATCGGGTTTTCGTCATGCCCAACCCTACTTCTGATTCATTTCTGCCCTATTGTTGAGGAATGTTCGCACCGGGACCCATTGAAGCCATCGACCTGTGGCAGCGGGCGGCCTCCTACGCCGCCCTTATGCACGCCTCGCAACGCCGCAAGGACGGCGTGACCCCATACTTTGCGCACCCGGCGCGTGTGGCCCTGGTCATCCGCGAGGTGTTCGAGGTCGCCGACCCCATCTGTCTGGCAGCCGCCTACCTCCACGATGTCATCGAGGACACCCCCGCTGACTACGACGATGTTGTCGAACGGTTCGGTACGCCCATCGCCACCGTCGTGGCCGCGATGACCAAGGACATGCGCCTGCCCGAGCCGGAGCGTGAGCAGGCCTACGATGAGCAGCTGCTCCGAGCTGACTGGCGAGCACGCTTGGTCAAGCTGGCGGACGTCTACGACAACCTCTGCGACCGCGTGACCCGCATCGACACGCGATCACCGAAACAGGGTGTCGAGCGAGTGGAACGAGCGATCACGATCGCCGAGCCGCTCGCCCGAGGAGATGGCCAAGAAGCAGCAGCTTTGCAACGCGGCATCGCCGCGCTTCGAGAGCTCGTCGTCGCACACCAAGCGATGTGGGAAGAGGAACAAAGAGGAGCCAAACGGGCATGAGCAGCGACAATCCAGTGGTGGCCATCGTCGGCGCAACAGGCGCGGTCGGCGAAGAATTTTTGAACCTCATCAGCGAGCGAGATTTTCCGTTCTCTGAACTGAAGCTCCTCGCGTCCAAACGTTCGGCAGGTAAAGCGCTCATCTGCGCCGGCAAGGAGTACACAGTCGAAGAGCTGACTGCCGAGGCGTTCCGCGGTGTTGACATCGCGCTCTTCTCCGCAGGCGGTTCGATCTCGAAAGAGTTCGGGCCTGTCGCGCGCGACGCCGGCTGTTTGGTCATCGACAACTCTTCTGCCTTCCGCATGGACCCGGCCACGCCGCTGGTCATCCCGGAAGTCAACCCAGAGGCGCTCGACTCTGTGCGCGCTCGCTCTGCAGGCAGCGGTGCCATCATCGCCAATCCCAACTGCTCGACCATTATCATGATGGTGCCCGTCCATCCCATCCGTGAACGCTTCGGCATCGAGCGTATGGTCGTCTCCACGTACCAAGCCGTATCGGGCGCCGGAGCGGCCGCGATGCGTGAACTCGTTGACCAGACTCGAGCCGAGCTCGACGGCATCGACCGCGACCGAGAGATGTTCGCCGAGCAATGCGCCTTCAATGTCTTCGCCCATGATTCTAAGACCGACGAAGCCACGGGACGAAACGTCGAAGAGCAGAAGATGATCGATGAGCCACGCAAGATGTGGAACGATCCCGATCTTCGCGTCTCGGCCACCTGCGTCCGCGTACCTGTCCTTCGGGCCCACTCCGAATCGATCAATCTCACCCTCAAGCGACCGGCGACGGAGACGGAAATCCGCGATGCGCTCGCGGCCGCCCCAGGCATCGAGATGATCGACGATCGAGCCAACGGCACCTTTCCGACGCCGCGGAAAGCCTCGGGCCAGGATCCTGTTTTCGTTGGTCGTGTGCGTATCGACGAAAGCCCACGCGTGGAAGGAACCGGGAAAGATCGGCGCGCCATCGGCTTCGATCTGTTCGTTTCGGGCGATCAGATCCGCAAGGGAGCCGCGCTCAACGCCCTGCAGATCGCCGAACTTCTTGTTGATTCGAAGGTCACCGCATGAGCGTTACTTTGCTGGTTATCCGACACGGAAAAGCACAGCAGGACAACTACGATCGCGACCAAGATCGCACGCTCACTGATCGGGGAGAGCGTCAGGCACGCGGTCTCGCGGGGCTTCTTGAAGAACACGATCTCGCTCCGAACGTCATCGTCTCGAGCCCGTTCGTCCGCGCCCGCCAAACCGCAGAGCTCATCGCGGGTGCCTTCGGCCTCGAACCAGACTTCGATGAACGCCTCTCGCTTAGCGCCTCCGGCTCCGTCGGAGGCTCGATCGAACTGCTGGGCGAACTCGATCGAGCAAACGATGATGCCACGATCGCCATCGTGGGGCACCAGCCCCTCCTCGAACGAACGATCGCTGTGCTCACCGAAGGTCTCACAGGCTTCGGGCCGCAAGTGCGGACGGGCGAATGCTTTGTGCTGCAACCAAACGACACCGGCCGCTTCGCGATCAAAGCAAACCTTCGCGCTGATTGAGCCGCGGTACACTGCGTCTCCCACGGGGATGGTGGCCCGTGTCTGCAGTTAGCTCATCGTGAGGATCAGCCATGCCGACCGAAGTTCTCGCCTTTGTTTCTTTCATCTTTCTCACCGGCCTCGTTGTGGGTGCAGCTTTCTTCGGACGTGGCCCGCTCGGCACGCTCTCCGTCGCCTACGTGCTCCTCGCCAATCTCACCATCCTGGTCGAAGCCCCGATGTACGGCGGCACCATCGCGTGGGCCATCATCATCTACTCCGCAACGCATCTGATCTTGAATGTCGTCGCAGAAAAACACGGCATCGGCGCCGCGGTCCGCATCGCCATCATGAACCTCTGCGCTCAATGCCTTCTTTGGGTGTATCTCTGGCTATTTATTCCGCAGAACCAGATCGTCAACGACGAAACCGCAAGCATTTACGGTTCGCTGGTTACCTTGTTCCAGAGTTCCACCATAGTCACTATTGCCGCCCTAGTCGGATCTGTAGGCTGGTTCGCCAATATCTTCGTCTACGCCTTCCTCAAGAAGCTCGCGGAGAACAAGGGTGGTATTCACATCGCCGCGCGCAACATCGTTTCTGTCGCTGTCGGGCAGGTTCTGAACACCGTCATCTTCTTC
>JBCDAP010000074.1:0-7040 GCA_039185335.1 Planctomycetota bacterium
GCTGTTCCTGATTATCACCTCGAGCCGGGCCCAGAAGAAGGAGCGGAAGAAGAAAGAGGAGCAGCAGGATGATGATGTTCATGAAGCCACCGCCCCCACCACCAGTCCCTGTGGTCTGCTGGCCGTTCTGGCCAAGCGGCTGTTGTCCGGTGGAGGTGGTCTGCTGCGAGGTGTCCTGAATCCCGCCGGCAAGACCGGGGGCGGCGGCTCCGTCCTGGGCGATCACGAAAGTCAGTATGGAAGAATCAAAGGTCATCAGCAGGATCATCCTGTTCGGAAAAGGGACAGCGTTCGTTCATACTCCCTCACACAATGGGGCCGGAAGCCGAGGGCAAACCGATCGCTTCCGCCGCGACCGGCCACCGCTCCGCGAACGCGGGCCAATCATCATCCCGGATCGCGCGCCTGATGTCCACCATGAGCCTCTGGAAGTGCCGCACATTGTGCAGCGACACCAGAATCGGACCCAGCATCTCCTTCGACATGAACAGATGCCGAAGATAGGCCCGCGAATACGGAAGTGGATCAGGATCTGAAGGATCGATCGGCCGGTCGTCCTCCGCGTACTTGGCGTTCCGAAGGCGGATCTGTCCGTTTGCCGTGAACGCGTTCGCATTCCGCCCATTCCGTGTGGGCAGTACACAATCGAACATGTCCACGCCGGCTCGGACCGCGGTGACGATGTCGCGCTCGTAGCCGACGCCCATCAGATACCTGGGCTTTTGCTCTGGCAGCAACGGCGCTGTGTGGCGTACCACACGGGCGATGTCGTCTGTCCCCTCACCCACCGCGACTCCCCCGATCGCGTACCCAGGCAGTTCGACGTTGCACACCTGCTCGACCGATTTCGTTCGCCTCTCGAGATCCGTCCCGCCCTGCACGATCCCGAAAAGTGCTTGCGTTTCTTCCCGTTGGTGGGCTTGTTTGCACCGTTCGAGCCAACGCGCAGTCCGGTCGAGGGCTTCATCGAGGCGACGCCCGTGGTCGTACCCCTCTTTATTTTCGCGCTTGGACTGGGCCGTGATTCTCAACCGTGCCTGGTTCACTGTCCGCGGGTCGACAGAAGGCGGGCAATCATCAAAGGCCATGATGATGTCCGCCCCGAGTTCATTCTGCGTCTTCGTTGCAATCTCGGGCGAAAGATGGATCGATTCTCCTGTGATGATCGATTTGAACGTGACGCCGTCTTCATCGATCGCGTTGATATCTGCCATCGAGTATGCCTGATACCCGCCGGAATCGGTCAAGATCGGTCCGTCCCAGCACATGAACGGGTGCAGTCCCCCGCGCCGTTCGATCAGTTCGGATCCGGGGCGCAGCAGCAAGTGGTATGTGTTGGCAAGAAGCACTTCTGCGCCTGCGTCCCTCGCTTGCTCCGCGGTGACGCCCTTGAGCGCGGCTTTGGTTCCGACCGTCATGAAGGCTGGTGTTTGGAACGTGCCGTGAGGCGTTGTCACCGTCCCGAGACGGGCATGCGACGTACGATCCTTCTGTATGATTTCAAGCGAGACAGCCATGCGCGAATGCTCATTCCTTACACCGGGACAGCCAGCCGCTCAGGCCGGGGCAGCCCCAGAAAATTCGCCAGCATGATCGGTCCGTCGAGCGTCAAAAAACTCTCAGGGTGGAACTGCACGCCTTCGACGACCGCTTCGTCCTGATTCCCTGGACGCCGCAGTCCCATGATGACCTTCGTACGCGAACCGTCTGTGAGTTCATCTTCGCACCAGGCGCTCACTTCCCAACCTTCAGGAGCGTCTCCTTCGACAACAAGCGAGTGGTAACGCGTCACGGTGATCGATTCGCTCGGATCGAGGCCTTCGAACAGACCTTTCCCATCATGGAAGATCTCGGACGTCTTCCCGTGCATGATTTTCGAGTGTCTCTTGACCGTCATGCCCGACAGTTGGCCCATGCATTGGTGTCCGAGGCACACGCCGAGTACCGGCACCTTGCCTGTAAAGCGGTCGATGATCGCCGGGCTGATCCCGGCTTCGTCGGGTGTGCAAGGCCCGGGCGACACGATCACATGCGAAGGCGACATCGCTTCCGCCTCGTCCGGTGTGATCTCGTCGTTCCTGACAACACACAGATCCAGATCCGGATCGAGCTCGCCGAATCTCTGAACGAGGTTCCAGGTAAACGAGTCGTAATTGTCGATCAGCAGAATCACGACACCAAGACCCTTTCCTGCACCGCTTCATACAACTCTTCAGGCTCAACCATCCGCCCCGGTCCGACCGCTCGGCAAGCCTGCCAACCATCGGCTGGCCCGATCATTTCAAAGCCGTCCTCAATCAACTGTTCAACATTTCGCTGCGTTGAGAGCTGTTTCCACATCACCTCGTTCATCGAAGGGGCCAACAAGACAGGCGTTTGCACACGATCGATCGCGCTCAGCACCAAAGTCACAACATCATCCGTCCGCCCGGTCGCAAGCTTGGCAAGAAAGTCCATCGTGCAAGGCGCCACGATGGCCAGGTCGGCAGCCGAGGCGGTCGCAATGTGCTGCGGATCGCTTGCTTCCGTGTGCGTCCATTGATCGGTGTATACAGGTCGCCCTGCAAGCGCTTGGAATGTCAGAGGTGTCACAAACTTGGTCGATGCTTCGGTCATGCAAACCGTGACTTGGGCGCCGGCTTGAGCCAGCCGACTCACCAGAGTGCAAGACTTGTACGCAGCGATCCCGCCGGTCACGCCCACGATCACGCGGCGACCTTGCATGTCAGGTTCGGCCCCGGATCCGGATGGAGCAGGCGAGGTCGCCATGCCGATGCGTCTCCCGATGGTTGATCAAGCGGGCAGCGCCGGAGCTGCCTCGGGTGCAGATGCCATCGCTTCGCGTTCGGTATTATCGCGATCCAACAGATCACGAACGTGTTGCGGAGCGGGAGTCGGCAGCTCGCAGCGGTCGTAATCGATCACGATCTTGTCCTGCATGATCTCTTCGATGACAAGCTCGAGATCCGAGCGTCCCTCGCGATCGACCAGCGGGCGGCTGCCTTCCACGATCTCTTTGAGCCGCTTCTGAATCATGGCGCAGAGCTTGAACCGACCGCCTGCCTTGGCCACAACTTCCTCGCTCTTCAGCGCTTCGATCATCCGTATCCTCTTCGGTCAGTCGTTCAAAAAACAGGCGGACTTACATGTCCCGCTCTGCAGGGCGAATCGAATAGGATAGGCCTAGGAAGACCCAGAAATCAACTCCGACCCCCACAATGCCCGCACATATGTCTGACCCTGCTCCTATTTTTGTACGAGATGACCGCGTACGCCACGCCGAGAAGCCCGAATGGGGCGAAGGCCGCGTCGAATCCGCCCAGAATCTGATGGTCAACGGCACCCGCTGCCAGCGGCTCGAGGTCCGTTTCGCAAGAGCCGGCCTGAAGAAGGTTCTGACCGCAGCCGCCAAGATCGTTCCTGCCGATACCGTCACCATCCCGGCATCCAGTGTCGATGCTCCCGCAGGTCCTATCGAAGACCCGTTCGAAACACATAAGCCGGAGGAGATCTTTGCTGCGCTCCCTCCGATCGTGAACGAAGATGCTGCCCCGCTGCCCGACCGAATCACCGAACTCCTCAAGCTCTACCGTTTCCGCCAGCATGATGCATCTCTCCTCGATTGGGCCGCTACGCAGGCCGGTATGACCGATCCCCTCGAGCGGTTCACCAGGGCGCAGCTCGAACAGCTCTTCGAGCGGTTCGCCTGGAAACGCGACAATGCTCTCAAGGATCTTGTCACCAAACTGGCCAGGCGAGACCGTGCCCGGGCCCAAAGTTTGTTGGCCCAAGCCCCGCCGCCGGCCCGAGAAGCGTTGGCGCGCCTCAACGCGCGACGTTGATCAAACGCAACACACGGGCGTGATCCCACCCCCCTGGTTCGTTCCGCACACATTCTCCTGTTTGGCGCGCGGCTTGATGAACCATCTCAAGGCACCATCTAAAGCGGACTTTCTCGGACGTTTGCAGTGGCTTACTCACCAAAGTTTGTCCTCTGGGTCTTTGGCAAGAGGTGTGCACCTTCATTTTTAACGCCAGCATCGGAAGCTGCGCGCATAATTGAAGAACTGAGGAGTGCAAGCCATGCAAGACCACGACTTCCAGAACAAGCTCAACCAGCTCATCGAGAAGATCGACGAACTGCCCGAAGAGCAACGCGAACGACTGAACCAGCTCGCGAGCGAGACCCAGCAACGACACGACCGGATCCGCAAGGCCATGAACGGCCTCCAAGAGTCACTCGACTACCTCCGCCTCTCAGTGAAATACCTCGTTTTTGACCTCGAAGCCACGCGTCGTGAGAACGACCAACTTCGGGGTCTTTTGCGTGGGCGGAACGACAACAAGTTCGGGAACGACAACAACAACGCCGAGCCTTCGGACTGAGTCGCCCATTTCATTTACAACATCGAAACCGGATCAACGTCGATCGCCACCTCGGCGTCCGACTTCAACCCTTCGTTCCGCCGCATGTGCTCGAGCACTCTTTGGATTGCCCCGGCGGCCGGCGCGGACAGTTGTAGTTCATAGCGGTGCTTTCCACCGATCCGGCTGATCGCGCACGGCATTGGTGTGCGAACTCGAACCGAATGCTGTTCGGCAACCTCTCTGATCTTGGCGTGCATCGTGACGGCGGCTCCGTGGGCCCGGTTTGCGTCTTCATCCCGGAAGATCACCCTGGCAAGCCGCCAGGCCGGCGGAAGCTTGTTGATCTCTCGCACCGCGAGCTCTCGCTTCGCAAAGGCGACGTAGTCGTGCGAACTCGCAAGACCGATGGTCGGATCGTTGGGATTCATCGTCTGGACAATCACCCTCCCAGGCTTGTCCTTCCTCCCGGCACGACCTGCGACCTGCGAAACGAGCTGGAAAGTCCGCTCTGCGGAACGAAAGTCAGGGATGTTCAACGCGGTATCGGCGTTGATCACACCCACGAGCGTCACACCAGGAAAATCGAGCCCCTTCGCGAGCATCTGCGTCCCTAAGAGCACACGAGTTTCGCCTCGACGGAACGCGTCGAGGGCCGCTGCGTAGTCTCGCCCGGTACGCATCGAGTCGGAATCGAGGCGGCGGAGTGATCCCTCGGCAGCGAGCTCGGGAAAGTCTCGCAAGAGTTCCTCTTCGATCTTCTGCGTTCCGGCATTAAAGAGAATCAGACGGCTCGAGCAAACAGGGCAAACCGCTGGCAGACGTTGCTGCGAGAGACAGTGATGACAGCGAACAACCGGTAGCGTCCGATCGCCTTCGCCCGGCAGTCGCTGCTTGTGGTAGACAAGCGTGGTGTCGCAATCATCGCAGCCCATGATCCAGCCGCAGTGAAGCTGATCGGCGCAAGCAATGTACGACGCGTAGCCCCGGCGGTTGAGCAGAAGGATGGCCTGCTCGTCACGGTCGAGCGTTTCGCGCAGAGCCATTGAGAGGGTGGGCCCGATAGCGAGCTGGCGACGCGAGGCCTGCTGCTTACGTTCCTGCTGGAGATCAACGATGCGAACAGGAGGGAGTTGGCCTCCTCCCGCACGTTTCGGGAGCTCGATCAGATTGAAACGCCCCTGCATGGCGTTGCCAAAGGATTCGAGTGCCGGGGTCGCCGAGCCGAGGATGATCGGACAACCCTGCGTGTTCCGGGCGAGAGAGGCGCGCTTGATCGCGACATCGCGTGCGTGGTAGCGAGGGACCTGATCCTGCTTGTACGAGGAATCGTGTTCCTCATCGACGACGACGAGACCGAGCGGAAATTGCTCGGTGTCGATCGGAGCAAAGATCGCGGAGCGAGCACCAACCACGACCCGCGCTTCACCCGCGGCGATCCGGGACCAAGCGCGATTGCGCTGCGCTGCTGTTAAGCCAGAATGCAGGACCTCGACGCCGAATGGTGCGAAGCGTCCCACGAAACGGGCGGCGGTCTGCGGCGTGAGCGAAATCTCGGGGACCAGAACGATCGCCGACTCCCCGCGTTCCAGGACAGCTTCAAGCACACGGAGATACACCTCGGTCTTCCCCGAACCGGTCACACCAAGAAGGAGATGCGTCGCAAAGCGACCGAGCGAATCAGTGATCCGCGTAACCGCAGTAATTTGGTCAGCGGTCAGCTCCAGCCGCTCGGCTTTTTCTGTTGAAGCCAAAGAAGAAAGCTCGGCAGACCGAACGCGGACGGTGTCGATTTCGATGAGATTGAGGTAGCCCAGCTTGACGAGACGGTTGATGGGAGCCGTGGACTTGGATTCGATGAGTCGAGCAAGCGGTTTCGGTTCAACAGGAAAGATCGCGGGATCGAGGTCCTGGATGGCTTGCCAAGCCTGAGCGGTTGCCGGAGGCAGCTTCGAGGTGGGCGAATCGATCGTCTCAGCGCGTTCGACGGCGAGACGCCGAACTTTTCCCACCCCACTTTTTACGGCTGCGGGCATCATTGTTGACAAAGTCATCCCGAGCGGCGCGGCGTAATACCCAGCAATCCAACGAGCCAGAAGGATGAGCTCGGCGGAGTAGCCACCCTCAAGAGAACGGAGAATCGGTTTCACCTTTGATGGATCGAGATCGGGTGCCAAACTCTCCAAACTCGAAGGTTCGCAAGTTTCAATCACAGTCCCCGGCGTGGGGATCGATCCTCGGCCGAGTGGGACCTCAACCCGCATTCCGGGTGTTGGAAGAGGGTCGAGGTCGTCCGGAATCGAATAGGTCAGGAGGCGATCGAACGACCGCTCGCAGATCACGGCCGCGTAACCGACCGTTTTGGCCTGAGGAAGCTCGGGTTGGAAGAGATTGGTGGTCACGACTTCCTTGCAGGGTACAGGCGACTCAAAATAGGGCCAGCCTTCGGGGGACCCCGGGCTTGCGGGCGTGCGAAAGGTGTCGCTAGAGTGATGGCTTACTTACGGGGCAGGTGATCTCCGTAGGGAAACAGGCGGGCCATTGGTTCGCCCTTAGAGCCTGGAACATGCCCGAATCTCGGGTCTGTTGTGACCCATCGGAGATGCCTACATGAGCCCCCTCGCCCGGTCAGCACGCATTGCAGCCGCTTCAATCCTCCTTAGCTTTGCCGGGAC
>JBCDAP010000075.1:0-7038 GCA_039185335.1 Planctomycetota bacterium
GAGCCGAATAACACACTTTCTCAAGCATCACCGCTCGGTGTTGTGGACACAAGTGGACCGAATCGTGTTGGCTCGCTGAACGGCGTCTCTATCGATGACGACTCAGATATTGACTCCTATTCATTCCAGGTGAACACGCCGCTCGAGCTCGTGTTCAGTGTCTCGCAAGCAGCAGATTCTTATTCTCAAGGACCACAGACACAATTGTGCAACACAGGCACATTCACCGATTACACCGCTGTTCACGATCTCTCTCTCGAGGTTCGCAACACCTCTCTGCAACTCATCGCTTCGAGCAATAGTTCTGCGGCTGGACAGACAGAGACCGTCTCGGCAGCATTGGTTACACCCGGAACCTACTACGTTCTGGTCCGCGGAGGCGCTGCCAATGATATCCAGCTTTATAACGCGAGTTGGGTCGGCAACGAGGTCAGCCTTGTGTTTAGCCCGTTATCAGGGTTTCCTGACACGATCGCTCCAGGAGAGTCAGTCAATGTTTCGGTAGATATCGCGCAAGGTTCTGACACACTGACCGGAACACCTGTCTTGTCGTACCGAATGGCAAACTCGGGCCCTTTCGAGACCCAAACGATGAACAATGTGTCTGGTAATACCTGGACTGGAACCATCCCTCCGGGAGTTTGCGGCGACAATGCCGAGTTCTTTGTCACAGCGAACGGCCAAATCTCAGGCCCGGTCACGGAGCCCGAGGGTGGGCCATCGGCTCCCGTGCGCGTTCCGATTGCCATCGAGACAGTGGTCTTCTCAGACAACTTCGCGACCGACCAGGGCTGGTCCGTTGGCGGAGACGTTTCCGGAACAAACAACGGACAATGGGAAATCGGTTCGCCTGATGGCACATCTGACCGCGGCGATCCAAACACCGACTTCGATGGCAACAGCACCGCCTATCTCACCGGGGCGGCCTCAGGCAATACCGATGTTGATGGTGGCGAAACGATTCTTATCTCGCCCGCATTTGCCATCAACGGAGAAAACAACGCGGTCATTTCGTTCGCGTTCTGGTACGACAACCAAGCCGGCGACAGTCCGAACGCGGATGTCTTCCTGATCGAATTGTCCAACGATGATGGAGAAACCTGGACTTTGGTAGAAACGGTGGGCCCAACCGGCACCGAAACCGCGGGCGGCTGGAACGAACGAAGCGTCCGGATCGCGGACTTCGTCACCCCAACGGACGAGGTACGGATTCGGTTCCGTGCTCAGGACTTTGGAAATGGATCGGTTATTGAAGCCGGCGTGGACGCAGTCGAACTCACCATCAGTGGTTGCCCGTGCGTCTCTGACCTCAACCAAGACGGCTCAACCGATTTCTTTGACCTGCTCACAGGTCTCGATCTGATCGGCGAAGATCGTGGTGCGGGTGACTTCTCTGGCAACGGCACTGTGGGAGGACTTGACGTCATCGCGTTGCTCGATCTTGTCCAGAACGGCTGCCCATAATTCGTCACGATTTTGTAGCAAACAACATGTATTCGACGATCCCCTGACGGGATCGATCACCGCAACACCCGGCCGATGAGCCGGGTTTTTTTGTTGATGAGCCTGATCATTCGGAGCACGCGCCGATCACGAGATCGAGCAGATAGCCTAGAAAAATCTACACAAACTGCAATAATTCTACTTGAACAGCAATAACACAAGACTTATCCTTATGAACTACAGACTTTACCTGATATGAATCCGGACCCAAAGCTGAGAACAAGAGGCCGAGCCGATGGACACCGCACCCACCGCTGATGCGTTGAAGCATGACCCGGATCACCCTGACCCTTCGGAGGGAGAGGGTCTGGTTATGGAACGATTCTCTTACGATGACGCCATCGTGCGGAAATTCGTTCTCGCGACCTGGGTTTGGGGTTTTGTCGGGATGCTGGTCGGGGTTATCGTCGCGTTGCAACTCGTTTTGCCTTCGCTCGTTGACCAGCTCACTGTTTTTCTTGAGTTGGCCAAAGAGAAAGCAATGCAAGAGGGAACCGAGATCGGCTTGATTCCCCAGCTCGTTGAAAACTTGCTCATTCCTTACATCCCCTACGCCTACCAGACCGAATGGCTTTCCTTCGGACGCTTGCGTCCGCTGCATACCAACGCGGCGATCTTCGCCTTCGCTGGCAACGCGATCTTTGCGGCGGTCTACTACTCGACACAGCGTTTGTGCAAGGCCCGGATGTGGTCTGATCTGTTGTCGAACCTGAACTTCTGGGGTTGGCAGGCGATCATCGTATCGGCAGCGATCACGATTCCGCTGGGCTTCACGACGGGTAAGGAATACGCCGAGCTGGAGTGGCCTATCGATCTGGCGATCGCGGTCGTCTGGCTGGGCTTCTTCGGTACCAACTTCTTCATGACCCTGCTACGGAGACGTGAACGTCACCTCTACGTCGCGCTCTGGTTCTACATCGCCACGATCGTCACGGTCACGATCCTGCACGTGTTCAATTCGCTCGCGGTGCCGGCGGGCCCGCTGAAGTCGTACTCGATCTATGCCGGGGCCCAAGACGCTTTGGTTCAGTGGTGGTACGGGCACAATGCGGTGGCATTCTTCCTGACGACGCCGTTCCTTGGGCTGATGTACTACTTCCTGCCGAAGGCGGCGGGGCGTCCGGTGTACTCATACAAGCTGTCGATCGTGCACTTCTGGTCGCTTGTTTTTATCTATATCTGGGCGGGTCCCCACCACTTGCACTACACCGCTTTGCCCGAGTGGGCTTCGACGCTCGGTATGGTTTTCTCCGTCATGCTGTGGATGCCTTCTTGGGGCGGCATGATCAACGGCTTGCTGACACTACGAGGTGCCTGGCAGAAGGTCGCGGCTGACCCTGTCCTCAAGTTCTTTGTCGTGGGCGTCACCTTCTATGGTATGTCGACGTTCGAAGGACCGATGCTTTCGCTCAAGTCGGTGAACCAGCTCTCGCACTACACCGATTGGACGATCGGTCACGTGCACGGCGGAACGCTGGGCTGGAACGGCATGATGACCTTCGGCATGCTGTACTGGCTCGCGCCGCGTCTGTTCCAATCAGGCAAGCTCTGGAGCAAAGGCTTCGCGGAATGGCACTTCTGGCTCGCGACCATCGGCATCTTCATGTACTGGATCTCGATGCAGTGGGCCGGCATCACTCAAGGCCTGATGTGGCGTTCGTTCGAGGCTGGAGCCTTGGTGTACCCCGACTTCGTTGAGACCGTCAATCGCTTGATCCCGCTGTACTGGATCCGCGCTGTGGGCGGAGCGTTGTTCCTGTTCGCAACAGTCTTGGGCGGCATCAATTTGCTGATGACCTGGATGAACCGTCCTTCGAAGTACGAAATCGTTGAGTACGAAGCGCCTGCCTTAAAGCGCAAGTATGTCGAGCCTGCTTCCTACAAATCCGATCTCCCCAACGTCATCTCCTTTGGTCGTGCGGGTGACCAGATCACGAATCTCTCGTGGCACCGCCGCTTCGAGGGCCTGCCGTTCAAATTCACGCTCTTCGTCATCATCTCGGTGGTGATTGCTTCTGCGTTCTCGCTCGTGCCCATGTTCGTGATCAAGTCGAACGTCCCGACGATCTCGACCGTCGAGCCGTACACGCCGCTTGAACTATACGGGCGTGATATCTACATCGCCGAAGGATGCTACAACTGCCACTCGCAGATGATCAGACCGATCTGGGCCGAAACGGTCCGCTACGGCGAGTATTCGAAGTCTGGCGAGTCGGTCTACGATCATCCGTTCCAATGGGGATCGCGGCGCATCGGTCCGGACCTTGCACGTATAGGCGGCAAGTACTCCGACGAGTGGCATGTCCGCCATATGGAAAATCCGCGCGCGGTCGTGACCGGCTCACTCATGCCGTCTTACCCGCACCTGCTCGTCCAGAACACCGACTGGGACCAGATCCGTCGATCGGTTGACGCGATGGTGCTGCTCGACGTGCCTTACACGGATGAGGAACGTGCGAACTCGGTCGAGATCGCTCAGGGTCAGGCACAAATAGTGCTCGACTCTCTCGAAGAGCAACACGGCGGCCCCTACATGATGAAGGACAAGGACGGCAACTCCACCCACCAGGTCACCGTCAACAACAAGATCATCCCGCTGGTGGCCTACCTCCAACGCGTAGGCATCGATATCACCAAGACCCCCGAAGAAGCGGAAAGCGCGGAGTAAACCTCATGCTCAAAGACATCGTTTCATCGCTCGATCTAAATTTCTTCGCGATCTCTTCGCTGCTGATCTTCTTCGTGGTGTTTGTTGTCGTCTCGATTCGTTCTATCTCGCGGAACGGACATGTTCATGAGCGTATGGCTTCCACGCCGCTCGTTGATGACGCCCCGCTCTCACCCGATGCCGCCAAGAAAACTCGCTGAGTTCAAAGCCGGGCGCTCCGCGCCGGAGAATAACCATGGCCGACAAAACCGAAAAACTGACCGATCACGCGTACGACGGTATCCAGGAATTTGATAACCCAGCGCCCGGATGGTGGTCGCTGTTGTTGTTTGGCTCGATCGTCTTCTCGGTGTTCTACGTCCTGGTGATGCATTTCAGTCTTCTCCGTACGAACCCGGAGATGCAATGGGACAATGCGCAGAGCAGCTATTATCAAGAGTTGTTTGGTGAGATCGGCACTCTCGAGCCCGATGCACCCACGATCGTGCAGATGGCGAACGACGAGAAGTGGACCGCCCTCGGCTCGAGCATCTACGCGGCCAACTGCGCACAATGCCACGCCGGCGACGGCTCGGGCGGGACTGGACCCAATCTGACAGACAACGCATGGATTCACGCAAAGAAGATCGAGGACATCTACACCATCATCGATGAAGGCGTGACCACGAAGGGCATGCCGGCGTGGGGCATTCGCCTCAACCAGAACGAGATGGTGCTCGTCTCCGCGTTCGTGGCCAACATGAATCGCAATTCGATCGCTGGGGGCAAGCAGGCCGAGGGTGAGATTCTCGCTCCGTGGGACCTCAAGCCATCGGAGTAATCGTCTCGCCTTGACGCGAGGAAAGATCGCATGGACGCCGAACAGCAACAGCCGCTGAAGCCTGGACAGGCACCACCGCAGCTCAAAGGGCGTTTGCTATCGACCATGAATGAGGATGGCTCACGCCGATGGCTGAAGCCATGGCTCTCGAAAGGCGCGTTCTGGAAGAAGAGACGAGTGGTGGCGTATGCCTTGATTGCGACCTTCACGCTCGTACCGCACATCAAGATGCCCAACGGCGTCCCGCTGCTGCTGCTCGATGTGCAGCGAAAAGAGTTCAACGTGCTCGGCGGCACCTTCCTCCCGAACGACATGATCTTGATGGCTCTGCTCATCATCAGCATCTTCTTGACCATCTTCATGGTGACCGCGCTCTTCGGACGCGTCTGGTGCGGCTGGGCCTGCCCGCAAACCGTATACATGGAGTTTCTCTATCGCCCCATCGAGCGTTTCTTTGATGGCGATCCGGCTAAGCGCCGGCGCGGAAAGAAGGCATCACCGATCAGGCAAGTCCTGAAGTACATCGTGTTCTTTTTGTGCTCCATCTTCCTGGCACATACCTTCCTGGCGTACTTCGTCCCGCCAGCCGAGCTCATCACTTGGGTGACTCGATCGCCCTTCGAGCATTCAACAGCGTTCTTGGTGATGTTTATCACAACAGGGCTCATGCTGTTCGACTTCTGCTTCTTCCGGGAGCAGATGTGCACGATCGCCTGCCCTTACGGGCGTTTCCAAGCCGCAATGCTGGACAAGCAATCGCTGATCATTGCCTACGATGAGAAACGGGGCGAGCCACGTGGGAAGGGTAAACGCCGCAACAAGAGCGATGTTTCTCTCAACATCATCACTGAAGAGCCCGGCGACTGCATCGACTGCCACAAATGCGTGACAACTTGTCCGACTGGCATCGACATCCGCGACGGGCTCCAGATGGAATGCATCGGGTGCGCGCAGTGCATCGATGCTTGTGACGACGTGATGGAACGGATCAACAAGCCGAAGGGACTGATTCGTTACTCGTCGCAAGCGATCATGTCGGGCGAAGCGAAGCGTTTCGTGCGACCTCGTATGTTCGTGTATCCCTCCGTCGTCGCAGTTTTGCTTGCAATCTTCATGGTTGTACTAGTCGGCCGGACTGCTGCGGAGGCCAACATTCTTCCACGACAAGGTTCTCCGTATTACGACTATGGAGAAGGACAGATCACCAACCAGGCACGCATCCGCGTGTTCAATCGATCTGACCAAACTGTAACCTACACCTTCTCTCTCGCGGGGATCGAGGACGCCTCGATCATGCTCGACGATCCGACGCTCACGCTCGACGCGGGGCAGACCCAGATCCTTGGCTTCTCCGTGCTTCTTCCTACCATAGCGTTCGCCGATTCCAACCGTGCCAATCTCTTCATCAATATCGTCGGAAGTGATGGCTACGAGAAAACGCTGCGATACCCCGTGCTCGGCCCTGATCTTGTCAATACCGAGGTGAACCCGTGAATCAACGCGCATTTATCAATCCTTGGATTCTCTTCGTCATCGGAACGATGCTCATCTCGTTCGCCTTTATCATGGTGCTCATCGTGAAGGGGACAGGCGATCCCGCGCTCGCGACAACTCCCAACTACTACGAACGTTCGCTGAAATGGGACGAGGAACAACGTGAGAATGCTCGCAACGATGCCCTCGGCTGGGAGGCCCATTGGTCTGCGATTCCGCAATCGGATGGATCGCAGCTGATCCTTCGGATCACCGACAATCAAGGCAACCCGGTCAATGGCGAAATCAGCAGCGAGGGTTTCTTCAATTCGAACCCCATGAACGTGCGCTCGATCGAATTCGGCACCTCCGAACCAGGCGTGTACACCGCCAAGCTCGAACGACCGGACGTCGGATGGTGGCGTTTGAGAGCCGAGATTAGAGCGAACGGTACACGTTTCACAACTCAAGATCAGCTCTTCCTCGTCCCCAAGCAATCTCCAGCAAGTTCTGATCGGAAAACTTCGGAATCATGAGCTTCTTCGTCACTGTCTTTCTGACCAGCCTGCTTGGC
>JBCDAP010000076.1:0-6994 GCA_039185335.1 Planctomycetota bacterium
CAGGAAGTCGATGAACTCGGTGTTGAGTCGCGACTCCTGCAAGCCGGCACCGATCTGCGCTGACTCTTGCGGGTTCGGCGGCCCGTCGGGATTGTGGGGGATGTTGGGGTCCTTGGCCATGAGCGGGCTCCGTTCCAGAGTTCAGACGAGACCAACACCCTAGATCCGATCCACCCGCTGGACAAACAGGAAGACTGGGTCAGGGCGAGTCTTCAGGTATTCTGCTGAGTTCTTGCTGACAAAGACAACCATGGAGCCCCTTATGCCCACGCTCATCGCTTTCTCTGGATCCGACCGGAAAGAATCGAAGAACACCCAGGTCCTCCGCCACGCCGTTCGAGCTGCCGAGGAGGCAGGGGTGACGGTCGATCACATTCGCCTCTCTGATTATCAACTCCCCCTTTACGACGGTGATTGGGAGGATGAGAACGGCTTGCCCGAGGGCTGCACCCGCCTCAAGGAACTCTTTAAACCCGCTGCAGGCTTCTTGATTGCTTCTCCCGAGTACAACTCGGGGTATACGCCTCTGCTCAAGAACGCGATCGATTGGGTTTCGCGTCCTCGTGAGGGCGAGAAGCCGCTCGAGTGCTTTTCTGGCAAGGTGGCGGGCCTTGTTGCCGCTTCGCCCGGCTGGCGAGCTGGGATGCGCGGGCTCTTCCAGATTCGTTCTGTCCTCCAGAACATCAACGTCATCGTGACGCCCACAATCGGCACGCTCGCGAACTACACCGTCACTATGAACGACAAGGGCGACATCACGGATCAAACGATGCAGAACGTCATCACGCAGGTCGGGACCGAAACCGCTGGTCTCGCGAAGCAGCTTCACCTCTAGTCCATATCGAGTCCTTCGGCTGCATCCATGAGGATGTGGGCACTGAATGGCTCGGGTTCGCCTGTTCCGCTGAGCGTGTTGTGCAGCAGCGTTTCCGCGTACAACATGGCTTCGGCGTGTCCCTGAAGACCGCGTTCCGCGAATACGTGAATACTCCACGGGCGATTGGTGGCATTGTCCGGCTGGATGTTCTCGATGTGCCAGTCGATCGCTCGGTCCAAGATCCTTGCCAGGGCGGTGTCCGCCGCCGTGCGCACGATCCACCACAACGCGTGCGCGGAAGACAGTTCTTGCTCGGTCCAGACCTCGATCGTGCGTGCGCTGGATTGCGGGAACAGTGAGCCGGAGTCGGTCCTTTGCCGTTCGCCTTGGTTGAGCGCAGAAAGAGGAGAGACTTTTTCGATCAGGCATGCCCAGAGCCGCGTGTCTCCGCCTGCGTCATCAGAGGCGATCACTTTGCCTGTCTGTTCTCCGTGACGAGAGCGTCGCCATCCAAAGAAGGGGTCATTCCCGTCGCGAATGGGGCTGCCGTTGACCATGAAGGCTTGCGCCTCTTGAGGGAGTGGATGCCGAGCGATCACGGGCTCGGCGACGCGACGCAATGTGTTGGCCCAGTCTGCTTGTGTACGGATCATGACGAGCCATGATGCGCACAACGGCGCATGTTGGCGAGTCTTAGGCTGCCTTCGAGAGTTCCTCAGCCGGCATGTCGGGCTCGTCGATGATCGTCACGTTCGTCTCGACGTCCTCGCCTCGCATGGCCCTCAGGCGACGTTCTCGCTCTTCGCGGAGGGCGTGGGTTTCTCGGCGAAGCTTGATCAGCCCGAGTTCGAACGCTGCGGAGATGGTGAGTGTCCACAGCATCCCGAACACTGCCGCTGCGGAAGCGATGCCCAACACGACCCAGACTTCGAGTGGCAGGGGACCCATAAGACTGGTGATCGGGCCATCTGGGGTGGCACTGAAGCCAACCCGAGTGATCCCTATACTGTCGTTGACGTGACGCGGAGAATTTCCCTCATCGTGATGGTCTTCTCGACCCTTTTGGCCCTGTTGTTGGCTGCGCCAACTTCTCTTGGGCAGGTCGGCGAGGATCTGCTGGCCGAGCCACCACAGCCCGAGAAGCCAACCTCTCTTGGGCAGATCCAGATTCAGGCGAGCAGCTTCGGAGTAGGTGGGCTGGTGAGGCCCGGGGACTGGACCGCCCTCAAGCTCGAGCTTACGGATCAGGCTGCCCAGCCTCGTTCTGTCGCGGTTCGTTTGCACCTCGACCAGCCTGATGGCGATGAGCTTCTTATCCAGCGAACCACAACGCTCAATCCGAATCGCCCGGTGACCGTCTGGCTTCATTTTAGAGCTCCCTGGGGTCTTGAGGCTGATGACCTGCTTGCCCTCACGGTTCACACGGTCGATGAGTCGGGTGAAGCTGTCCGTGTGGGCAGCCGGGTCGCGACGGCGCAGATCTCGGTCAACCTGGCGGGCTCGGAGATGGTTCGTCGCGAGCGTTCCATGCTGGCTGTGCTGGGACCGATGCCTATGGGGCTCGATCAATACGAGCTGCACACGGAGCCTGATGAGGCCCCGATGCCGATGGCTCATGAAGGCAGCGCGGTTGCGGTCAGGCTCAACGCCGACGATTTGTCTGATCGAGCACTTGGGCTTTTGGCGTTCGAGACAGTCGTGGTCGGTGGCCTCGCGGCTTCCGAGTTCACCGAAGGGTCAAAGGCACAGGCGCTCCGCGACTACGTTCGCCAGGGTGGACATCTGGTTGTTGTGGTTCCTGAGACCGGCTCTGACTGGTTCACAACAACACATCCGCTTCGTGAGTTGATGCCTGCGGTGAGCGCCCAGCGTGTCGCTGATGTTGAACTCGAGCCTTATCGTGAGCTATTAACGAGTGAGCGGTTTATTGATGACGAGTTCGAGCAAGCGACCATCCATACCTTTGTGCCGCGCCCTGGCGCAACACCTTCTGAAGTAACGGTTCTGGTCGAGGGTTTGGATGGACCGGTTGTTGTTCGCCGCCTTGAAGGCGCGGGCATGGTGACCGTGATCGGGCTTGATCTTTCGAACCCGGTTTATCGTGTTGGGCAGAAACTCAGGGCGGACCGTTTTTGGCACCGCATTCTCGGGAAACGCTTTGACACGATTACGCGGCAGGAGCTGAGCGATTTCAGCAGACGGATTCGGAACATCGAGTATCTGGGCGATCGTCGTATGCTCGTCGATGCGTACGCGGGAGCCGTAACGACCAAGCGTGCTCAGGCCTCGGTTGGTGTGCTTCTTGCGCTCGCGATTTTTGGCCTGTATTGGGTTTTCGCTGGGCCGGTTTCGTTCGGAGTCTTGAAGTGGCGCAGGCAGACACGGCATTCGTGGGTCGCCTTTGTTGTGGTTGTGCTTCTTTTCTCGGCGATCGCTTGGGTCGGGGCAACGATCATCCGTCCCCAGACGACCGAGATCCGTCACTTCACGATTGTCGACCAGGTGTACGGCCAGCCGACCCAGCGTGTCCGGTCTTTCGGCGGGATTCTGCTCCCGTACTACGGCAAGGCGGAGGTTGGGCTTCGGGATGAAGGGATCATCTCGGCCGTGAGTCCGTGGGTTCCGTCAACGGAGCTGGATATCGGGCAGTTCCCTGATTCGCAATCCATTGTTCAATCCGCTTCTGATCCACAATCGATGATCGTTCCCGCGCGGGCGACAATCCAGCGATTCCAGTTTGACATGGTTGGTCCTCAGCGATGGATACTCCCGGTCATCGCGGATAATGCGGTGGTGAAGAGGGTCGAAGACCGTCGTTCTCGTCCTCTGACTGGCAAACTCACGCATGATCTCCCGGCACCGATCGAGGATGTTCAGATCTTCTGGATCAAGGGACTCCGTGACTTTGATAATGTTCGCCTTGAACGCGGTGGAGGCAACCAGGCCCCTTTGTTGGTGGATGGTTTCGTTTGGACGCTTGTTGGTGACTCTCAGAGTTGGGAAGCCGGCGAGGTGATCGATCTCGATAATTTTGATCCCGATCAAGCCTCAGAGCTGCAGGAGTTCTTAACCGAAACGGGCGATACACCGCTCGACAGCTTTGCTGGATCGAGTGTTCCCACTGGATGGAACTCTCGTGCGAAGCAGGTGATGGACCGATTGAATTGGCATGGCCTGTTGAACCAGCCCAAGTACGGTGATGTCCAGACGAGCGACAAAGATATCCTGCGCGTGCACCGTCACAGTTCGCATACCTTTGACCTTGCTCGTTATGCGTCTCAACCTTGTGTGATCATCACCGGTATTGTGAAAGAGGGTCCTCTGCCTGCCGCGGTGACGGTAGAAGGGGGGCGGCCGCCTGGGGTTGGTTACACCGTTGTGCGATGGATCTATCCTCTCGAGTCAGATCCGCTCATGATCCCTGATGAGAGAGAGGCGGCCGCGGATAAAGGGATCATCAAGGGGATTGTGCAAGAAGAAAGAAGACGAGCGGCGCAGGAAAAAGAGAAGCAGTCCAAGGGCAACTGAATTCGCTGTCGAGAATCAACGCCATGCCAATGATCGAAACCATCAACCTCTGCAAGGACTACGGCGAGCTCAAGGCGCTCTCTGATCTGAACCTCACTATCGAGGAAGGTGACTGTTTCGGCTTCATCGGTCCGAACGGAGCAGGGAAGACGACGACGATCAAGATCTTGGCCACCTTGCTGAAGCCGACGCGCGGGCAGGCGATGATCGACGGGAAGACGGTCGGCTACCAGAACCGGCTGATCCGTCCGGTGATCGGTTACGTGCCGGACTTTATGGGTGCTTACGAGGATATGGTCGTCGTGGAGTACCTGGAGTTCTTCGCGGCCGCGTATGACATCCATGGGCCGGAGCGGAAGCGGGTTGTGAGTGATGTCCTGGAGTTGACCGACCTTGGCTACAAGGCTCAGGCCGAGGTGAATTCGCTCTCACGGGGCATGCAGCAGCGTCTCTCTGTGGCTCGTGTGCTTCTTCATGATCCGAAGGTCTTGTTGATGGATGAGCCTGCTTCGGGCCTTGATCCGCGCGCTCGTATCGAGATCCGCGAGCTGCTCAAAGAACTCAAGCGGATGGGCAAGACCATCATCATTTCGAGTCACATCCTGCACGAGCTAGCCGAGCTTTGCAATGTGGTCGGCATCATCGAGCGAGGGCAACTGATCTATTCGGGGCCTGTCCGCGAGATCATGCGCAAGGCCCAGCTCGAGCATATCCTGCATGTCGTTGTGGAGGATCGTGTTGAAGAGGCTGCCGAGTTGTTGTCGCACACTCCCGGCGTGACCGGGGTTGATGTTGGGGAAGAAGAAGCGGGCGGTGCTGCGGGCAAACGTCCTGTGTTGATCGTCAAGCTTTCCGAATCGGGAGGGAGGACTGTCTCGGACATCCCGAACCGCCTGGTCAACTCTGGGTTCCGTATGCTGAAGTTTGCTGATGAGCCGGTGAACCTTGAGACCGCTTTTATGCGTCTGACTCAAGGGCTTGTGCAGTAAGTATCTGCTCTCTTTACGCCCTTCGGCCCTTTGTTCCCCGTCTGAGGTGGATTGCATCTTGGCTGTTTCTTGTGCTTTGTCGTCCTTCCGGGAGTTGCCACTTTTTGGTTAGGAACTCTGATTGAGTAAATGGTTATCTTGATGGCTTCGGTCGGAATCCCACACTACGAGGTAGGTCGCATGCTTCGCACTCTCGTCGCTTCAGTCGTTTTGGCGTTTTTTCTCTCGGTCTCTCAGGCCCAGCTTGCTTATCCCGATACGCGGACGGTCGAATTCACAGAGACTCACCACGGGATTACTGTTGCTGACCCTTACCGATGGTTGGAGGGGGACGTTCGCGAGTCTTCAGAGGTTGCTGATTGGGTGGCTGCCCAGAACGAAGTGACCTTCGCGTATCTCAATGCGATCGAGGGCAAGGATCGGCTTCGGCGGGAGCTTGGCGATCGTATCGCTTATGACAGGATCGGCATACCTTTCCGTGTTGGTGAACGTTACACCGTTTCTCATTCAGACGGTGTTCGCGATCATAGGATCGTTCACATCATCGATGACTTGTCTGAGCTGTCGGATATTGACAACGCGCGGGTCCTGCTGAATCCGAATGAGTGGTCCGATGACGGTTCGACCTCGCTCGCGGGCACTTCTTTTACTCGTGATGGGAAGCTCTTGGCCTACTCGGTTTCCGAGTCGGGCTCGGATTGGCGGACCTGGAAATTCATGGATGTTGAAACCGGCGAGCATCTCGAAGACGAGTTGCGATGGGTTCGCTACTCGGGTGTGTCTTGGGATTTGCACAGCGAAGGCGTTTACTACGCTGCTTATCCCGAGCCCGAGGATTCTACGTACACGACACAAGCTCTGGGCCGAAAGATCATGTATCACCGTCTTGGCACGCCGCAGTCTGACGATGTGGTGGTTTACGATCTTGGTGGTGGGACAACGGAGAGCCCTTATGTGTGGACTTCCGAGAACGGCCGTTGGCTGTTCTTTGGTCGTTCGGTGACAGGAGTGACCGCCAACGAGATCCGTGTCCATGACCTCGCCAAAGGATTTGGCACGATCGATGACGCCTTGGATCTCTTTGTCGGGCTCGATGGGGTGTACTCGACCATTGGGGTCGACGATACAACGCTCTATGTATACACAGAGTTCGAAGCTCCGAACGGGCGTGTGATTTCCATTGATATGGCAAATCCTGAAGGCGGCTGGGATGAGGTCGTTCCCGAGCAAGAGACTTCGCTTCGCTCTGCCGAGCTTGTTGGGTCAACCTTGGTTCTTCGACGTCTTGTTGATGCTCACACAAAGGTATTCATTCATCGCTTGGATGGAGCGCTTGTTCGAGAGCTCTCGTTGCCCGGGATTGGGACGGCTTCGGGGTTCGATGGACGCTCACGCGATACCGGCACGTTCTTTGCTTTTACATCGTTTGATCGGCCGACCGAAGTTTGGCATTACGATCTTCTCACGGATCGGTCAGAGTTGCTGTGGTCGCCCGATGCTGGGTTCGATCCGTCTGAGTACACGGTTAAGCAGGTCTTTTTTCACTCGGCAGATGGCACTCGTGTCCCGATGTTCGTGACCCATCGACGTGATATTGAGTTAAATGGTACGAACCCCACCGTCCTCTACGGCTACGGTGGTTTCAACATACCGCAGACTC
>JBCDAP010000077.1:0-6981 GCA_039185335.1 Planctomycetota bacterium
CAACGCGCTCGCGCGAGAAGGCTTGAACGCACCATCGGAAGTGCTCCGCAGACTGAACCTCGAGCTGATCCAACGCTCGGGTGATCAACCACGCTTCGCCACTGCTTTCTACGGCGTCATCGACATGCGCGACAACGTCGTCACCCTTGCGGGCGCAGGGCATCCTCCCGTGTATGTCTACGGACCCAACGGCAAGCGGCAGTACCACTCGGGCGGCGGTCTCCTCGGCATCTTCCCCGAAGATTCCTTCGACCAGCATGAGTTCGTTCTGAGCGAGGGCGAATCGCTCGTGATCTACAGCGATGGCTTTGAAACGGCTTTCGACGAAGAGCACGACGACAACCAAATCCATCAGATCACGCCCAACGAAGAGTACATCAACCAATTCGAAACGCTCACAAACGATGCGGCCAGCACGAACCTCGACGAAGCCATGATCCGGTTCGTTCAAAATCTTGATCAGCAGACCGGATCGCTGCATCAGACCGATGATCTCACCGCAGTCGTCATCTCGGCGCGCACCGTCGCCCAGCAAAAGATCATCCGCAAGGTCGCTTGATCCGCGGCCCTGACGCAGCCCGATTGCAACAACATTCTGGATCCCACGGCATCCGACCACGCTCCGCCGGTACAATCTCACGAGCAAGAATCGCACTTGTACTGCACGGAGCACACGTCCAATGACCACCGCAACAGCAACCGATGTTCACCCCACCGCCATCATCGATGAGTCCGCGACACTCGGGGAGGGAGTGACCGTTGGTGCCGGAGCGCTCATCGGGCCCAACTGTGTCATCGGTGCGCACACCCGCGTGCGCGAGAAAGCCGTCGTTGTTCAGGACACCACGATCGGCGAGCGGAACGACCTGCACCCCTATTGCGTCATCGGCGGTGATCCGCAGGACCGCGCTCACAAAGACGATGATCTCGCGCAGCTCTTCGTGGGAGATGACAACGTGTTCCGCGAGTTCGTGACGATCTCGCGCGGAACGGCCGGGGGCGAGCCGACGCGCATCGGCAACCGCAACATGTTCATGGCGTCATCGCACGCCGGCCACAACGTGCAGATCGGCTCCGACTGCGCGTTCGCCAACTCCGCCTCGATTTCGGGCCACGCCATCGTCGGTGACCGGTGCATCTTCTCGGGCTTCACGGGCGTGCACCAATTCTGCGAGATCGGAACGGGCGTGATGTTCAGTGCGCACTGCGCGGTGTCGAAGCATGTGCCTCCCTTCACGATCGTGTCGGGGCCCAACACCACTGCAGGGATCAACATCAACGGCCTGCGCCGCTATCCAGGCGTCACATCAGACGATCGGCGCGAGATGAAAGAGCTCTACCGAACCATCTTCCGGCGTGAAGACTCTCAGCTCTTAAACGAGGCCATCGCGGAAGCCCGCGCCAAGGGAACGGGAATAGCAGGGACGATCTTTCTCGACTTCCTCGAGCGAGCAATGGGGCATGAAGGGCGTTTCGCACGCGGGCTCGTAACGGGGATTAATGCTCGTGTGAAAGGTCAGTACGGCGAGACCGACTAAGAAATGGGGTTTGCTCCGCCGTACTGATGTTCACATTGATGTTCGCCTACGACGAGTAACCGCAAGCCCAGTCAACATAAGCACCACGGCGCCCGAAGGAGCAAGGATCGTCAGAACAACGAAATCAAATCCTTCATCTTCGTATTGATATCCCGTAAGGAATGTTCGCCCATCATCAGAAACACTCCTCAGCGCGACTACTCTTCCGTCACCGAGTTCATCACTGAGGTCGATGCCGAGTTGTTCGAGGTAGTCATTGAACTCAACAATACCGCTCTCCTTCGTCCACACAAACGCGTGAAACGGATCGTCTTCCAAGATTCCGATAAGGTAGTTCCCGAACAAGAGAGAACCGTCAGCGGTTATCCCGCTCACTGCTGAAAACTTGACTTGAGGATTCTCGAGATCAACGCTGAGGGGAACAGGGTCTCCTTCGAGGTACGACATCCCGCTCTGCTCGTCCCAAACGAATGCTTTTCGGGTCAATCCGATAGGATCCCAGACGGTGCCATACATCACCGTGCCGTTGCGGTTTGTTCCGCTCACCGAGGTATTCCAGTCCTCTGCTGGCGCGATCGTTTCGATTGGCGTGTGTCCCGATTCTTCGGACCATCTGAAAACACGAGATGGTGGATTCGGTCTGGTCTCTGTCGGCGGGTCGAATAGATAACTCCCAAAGACAACTTTTCCATCACCGCTGATGACGCCCGGCGAAACCCTATCAGCATGCTCGATCGTTGATTCGGGGAGGAAGAACCCGCTGTTCGAATCCCATCCGTAGGGCGAATTGCTGACGCCAGCGTAGTACCTGCGCCCGATGACGCGCTGCCCGTCATCGGAAACGCCGACCGCGGAACTTCTCGTTGCCCCCCACTCGTTGTTGAGATCGACGTATCCGTCTTCTCGCGTCCAACGAAACGCCGAAGAGTTCGTGGTCCCAACAATAACACTCCCGTCGTAGTTCACGGAATACGCAGCGCTTGCATCAAAGAATCTGCTGGTCGTGTCGATCGGCCGATCGGGGACCGGCAGAAACTCGTTCCCGCTCTCAACAGTCCATCGGTAAGGCCTTGTGTACCGGTAAGTCTGCTGTGTCTCGGTCGGGACAGGCAGATCTCGATCAGTGAAGAAAGTGCCGATGACGGTTCTACCATCTCCGCTCAGCTGTTCCGGCTGGAATTGGTTCTCCTCGGTCCCAAGATCCAGTATCGAAACATTGAGTTGAGTCGATGCATGAGAACACGTCGCCATAACAACCGCAAAGGCGACTACACTGGGGTGATTGATCATTACTACTCTCCCAAGTTTGATCATCCAAAGAATTCTAGACCACAGTGCATACGGTTCTCAGAACTCGAAGCTTTCGCCCTCACCACTCCGGTCCGCCGGTGTAGCGCCCGTACACATCCGCCATCGCCTGCACCATCTCGCCCATGGTCGCGCCCGCGAGCGAAGCATTCACCAACGCCGGCATGACGTTGGTCGAACTCAATCCTTCAGCGAGAGGCTGGACCTCTGGCAAAAGACCTTCCATCGCTTCGCCCCGGCACGCCTTGCGGATCTGCTCGAGCGCCTGCTCAACAACAGCGCCGTCGCGGGCCGTCTTGAACTTCTCGAGAAGCGAGACCTGATCGGTCTCCACGGTGTGCGGGATCTCGAGGATGTCGATCGGCCGCTCCTCGTTCTCGTCGATGTACTCGTTCACACCCACGATAATGCGGTCCTTCGCCTCGCACTCCTCGGCGTAGCGGTACGCGGCGTCGGCAATCGACCGCCGGAAGTACCCCTTGTGGATGCCCGCAACCACGCCGGCGTGGCCTGAACGACTGGTGGGCTTGCCGTCCTCAACCTCGAACGCGCCGCCGCCCATGTCGTCGATCTGCGCGATCAGGTCGAGCGCCTCCGCTTCCATCTTGTCGGTGAGCGATTCGATGAACCACGAGCCGCCCAACGGATCGGTGGTGCGGGTAACGCCCGTCTCGTGCGCGAGAATCTGCTGCGTGCGCAGGGCAACGGTGACCGCTTGCTCGGTGGGAAGACCCAGGGTCTCGTCCATCGAGTCGGTATGGAGCGACTGGCACCAGCCGAGCACGCCGGCCATCGCCTGGTAGGCGACACGAACGATGTTGTTGAGCGGCTGCTGCTCGGTCAGCGAGCACCCCGCGGTCTGGATGTGGCACTTCATCCGCCAAGCACGCGGATTGGTCGCCTTGTACCGATCACGCATCATGCGAGCCCAGATGCGGCGCGCGGCGCGGAGCTTGCACACCTCCTCGAAGAACTCGTTGTGCGAGTTGAAGAAGAAGGAGAGGCGTGGACCGAAGTCGTTGACATCCATGCCGCGCTCGATGCAGGCCTCGACGTACTCCATGCCGTCGCGGAGCGTGAAGGCGAGCTCCTGGATCCCGGTGCAGCCCGACTCGCGGATGTGGTAACCCGAGATCGAAACGGAGTTCCACTTCGGAAGTTGCTTGGCTTGGAACTCGATCGTGTCGGCGACGAGTTTGACCGAAGCCTCGGGCGGGTAGATGTATTCGTTCTGCGAGTGGAACTCTTTGAGGATGTCGTTCTGGAGGGTGCCACCCAGCTGGTCGGGCGTGATGCCGCGCTGCGAAGCCATCGCGATGTACATCGCCCAGATGACGCACGCCGGCCCGTTGATGGTCTGCGAGACGGTGACCTCGTCGATGGGCAAGTCGGCGTAGAGACGGTGCATGTCTTCGATGGTGTCGATCGCGACGCCGCAACGACCGACTTCACCCGCAGAGAGTGCGTCATCGGAATCACGACCCATCAGCGTTGGGAGATCGAACGCGGTCGAAAGACCGGTGTTGGCTTTGTTCTTGGAGTCCGCGGGGCGCATGAGCACGCCGTCATCGCCCGGGATGTAGCCCGCCTGGCGAAGCAGATACTTAAAACGGTTGTTGGTGTCGTCTGCGGAGCCGAAGCCGGCGAACTGTCGCATGGTCCAGAGGCGTGTGCGGTAGCCCTCGGGGAACAAGCCGCGTGTGTAGGGGAATTCGCCCGGCTGCGGGATTTCTCTCTGAATCGCCTCTGCGGACTCGAGCGCTGCAGGGATGCCGCCGTCCGTGCCCGGGCCGTAGCCGGCGGGGAGAACGAGACCCGAGATCGTGACCGCGTTGGGGTCAAAGTCGGGGGCCGAAATTGTGGACGAACCAAAACCGTTGTTGGAAGGTACCGCGGTCGACATACATTGCTCCTGCTCGGGGGATTTCCCCTTATAGTAGGACCGAGCCGAGGCCGGGCAATATTCGACCCTCTTGATCCTTTAAGCGATCTTTTTGGCCTGCTTCACATGGTAGTTATCGACCGCGTTGAGCAGCATCGCGAGCGCTTTCGGGCTGATGGGCTGGAGGGGCTGGTCTGCGGTCAGAGCGGTGATCACGAGCAGAGCCGCCTGATCGATCTGCGGCAGCTCGTTGAAGCCCTTTGCCGAGGGATCGGGATCGCCGGGCTCGGGCTTTTCCTTCTCAAAGTACGCCGACGCATCGAACTCTTCTTTGAATTTGATGCCGATCTCGTGCACCCGCCCCTTCATGAGCTCGCAGCGGACGACTTCACCGTCGAGAACAATGACATCTCCCTGAGGCCCACCTGAGATCTCGACCACGCACCGAGCGCCCGGATACTCGAACCGTCCGTGAAAAACCCCGATCCCCCCGTTCGAGATGTCGTACGCCATCGCCTCGAACCTCGTGTCGTCACGCTTGGACGGAAAATCCACCACCACCTTCGTCTCGTGCGGCAGCTTGTAGCGAGCGTGAGTCCGAGCGTGCGTGAACTCAGCGCGGCGCGTTTCGAGCTGATCGGTCATCTCGTTGGCATCACGAGCGCTCAATCGCAAAATACTTTTCGTATCACGCTGCTCCTGATGCATCAAAGGAAGACCTCCCTATAGGTGTCCTGGACAATATTGATCGTCCTGCTTCGGTTGTCACTTCATCCCCTCATCGTAGGTCGGCGCAGACCACACATGATCAAGGGAAACACCGCTTGGCGCACACGTGACAATCTGTATATGTGTTAATACGAACAATCGAAGTCCATCCAACTCATGCGCACAAAGACAACAACATTGAATATGAAAACCCAAGCAGAGTGATTCACGTGCGTTCGTACAAGAGATGAGAATCCGGAGCTTGCACAACGCGTCCAAGCCGATTGGGTCTTTTACCCATGACGCACCTCATCAACAGTTCTGAAGAGCATCTCTATCGCTTCGGAGCTCGCATCTTTGATATGCGATCCATCGCCGAGTGCGCTGATCACCATCAAGAGCGCTTGATCTAGCTCTGAAATCGATTCGAAGCCGGGCTTTTCTTGATCGGTATCTTTCACTCGCACAGCATCTCTGCCATAGAACGCCGCGACATCGAAGAGCTGGTTGAACTCGATTCCGATTTCATGCACACGCCCGCGAACATGCTCGCATCGCTTGATCGTTCCGACCAAACGAACAGAGCTCCCTGCCTGATCACCCGCAGAAAGCTCGATCACACATTGCGTTCCGGTGTATTCAAACCGACCGTGAAACAGCCCGACGCCGCCCGCGGATAAGTCGTACGCAATGGTACAAAACCGCTCGACAATCTTGTCTTTGACGATCTCAAAGATCACACGCGTGTTTGCGGGCACTTTGTAACGAGCATGCTCACGAGAAGACTTAAACTCTTCACGATAGAGCTCGAGTTCGGAAGCCATCTCCGTGGCCTCGCTCGCGCGCAAGCGCAAAATATCAACCGAGGGTTTTGAGTCACTAGACATCGTGTCGCGTTCTCCCTGTCTGAATGAGGAACGACTCGTCTCTTCTTCGTCATCACATCACGTTTGCTCAACACAGATGCTCCAACACCAAATCACAATGCGCCCGTTCAAAAGGAGCAATCGGATTCATCCGAAGCTGCGAACGATGAGCATCAGCCGTGAAGTCCACCCGATCAGGTGGGTCGTGGCACTCTTTGTTCAGTCGGACACCGATCACTTTGCTCGGACCTGATTCAGCGCTTCGCGGAGCATTGCGATTTCTGCATCCCATGCAGACGTATCGAGCTGTTTATCGGAGAGCGCAGCCGTCACCGTGCCGATCGCTTCACGGAACGCGGCCCGTTCTGGATTCGATTCTCCATCCGGAGCCTCTGAGGCGCTGCCCAACAAGAGATTGACATCGACATCCTCCTTGAATTGGACCCCAAGCTCATGGACACGCCCCCGGATCATTTCGCACCGGCGGATGACCCCCTCAACCTTCACCCCCTCACCATCTTCTGTGCGGAGTTCCACCGAGCAGGGGGTATTGGGATACTCGAAACGCCCATGGAACAACCCGATCCCCCCGCGAGAAAGATCGAAGGGAATTGCCTGGAATCGGCTCGGTGAAGTGAGGCCGTGGATCTCGAGAATCACGCGCATGCTGAGGGGAATG
>JBCDAP010000078.1:0-6961 GCA_039185335.1 Planctomycetota bacterium
ATTGAGGCGGCGTGGGCGGGCGCCAACCTCGGCGCACGCGTTGCGTTAGTCACGCTCGACGCAACCAAAATCGGGGTGATGTCGTGCAATCCCGCGATCGGCGGCTTGGCGAAGGGGCACATGGTCCGAGAGATCGATGCGCTTGAGGGTTTGATGCCCAGGCTGACGGATGAGACGGGCATCATGTTCAAACTTCTGAACACGTCGCGCGGACCGGCGGTGCGTGGGCCGCGAGCGCAGTGTGATAAGCATGCATATGCGCGCGCCGCTCAGAGTTCCATCGCTTCGCGGTCGGAGATCGAAGTCGTCGAGGGCGCGGCGGAGTCGTTTCTGATCGACGATTCGGGTGACGAGCGCGTCTGCGAAGGTGTGACGGTGCGCACGAAGCATGGTAGATCGATAATGTTGCGCGCAGGTGCGGTCGTGTTGACTACAGGCACGTTCATGCGTGGGCTGATGCACGAGGGAGACAAGAAGGTCGAAGGAGGGCGTGCGGGCGAGGCGCCGGCGAACACGATGTCTCGGACACTCAAGGAACTCGGCTTTGAGCTTGGACGTTTGAAGACCGGAACGCCGCCGAGGCTTGATCGCAGCACCATCGAGTGGAACTCGCTCGATCCGCAGTATGGCGATGCAGAACCCATCCCGTTCTGCGACATGACAGATCCGGCTCGCTTTCCGCTGATCGAGCAGGTGGAGTGCCGGATCACGCGGACGGACGCAGCGGCTCATGATCTGATCCGCGCGAACCTAGATCGTGCGCCGATGTTCTCGGGTGAGATCGAGTCCGCGGGGCCGCGGTATTGTCCTTCGATCGAAGACAAGGTGGTGCGATTCGCGGAGCGTGAGAGCCACCACGTGTTTCTTGAGCCTGAGAGTCACGAGACTGAGTGGGTGTATTGCAACGGGATCTCGACGAGCCTGCCTGCGGATGTTCAAGACGGGATCGTGCGCTCGTTGCCCGGATGCGCCAAAGCGCGGGTGCTGCAGTATGGGTACGCGGTAGAGTACGACATGGTGCGACCGCATCAGATCGGACCGGCGGGGATGACCAAGTCGGTGCGCGGGCTGTTCCTTGCAGGACAGATCAACGGAACATCGGGCTACGAAGAAGCGGGGGGGCAGGGCCTGGTCGCGGGCGTGAACGCGGTGCGTTTGGCGCGTGGGCAGGGCGAGTGGGCGCTCGGGCGTGACGAGGCGTACATCGGGGTGATGATGGACGACTTGGTGACGAAGACGCCTGTGGAGCCGTATCGGATGTTCACGAGCCGAGCCGAGTATCGGTTGCTGTTGCGTGCGGACAACGCGGCGGACCGGCTGACGCCGGTGGCTCGCGAGCTCGGGCTGGCGAGCGATGAGCGTTGGGCGAAGTACGAAGAACGCCAGCACGAGCTTGCTGTTCTGGACAACGCCATCGGGCGAGCTAGGGCGAAGGGCGAGGCGTTAGCGAAGCGGATCAAGCGGCCCGGCTACACCGAGACTGATCTGATCGGGGATCTGTTGGAAGGTGGCGAGTCTGCTCCAGAGCGATCCATCTTGAGCACGGTGTTGGCGGATCGGCAGTACGCGGGGTACATCGATCGTCAACGCGCCGAGGTGAAACGTTTCGCGCAGACAGAGCGGATGCGGATTCCTGGCGACTTTGCTTGGGCAGACGTGACGGGTTTGCGCACGGAAGCGAAGGAGGCGCTCGCGCGATTCAAGCCGGACACGCTCGGGCGTGCGTCGAGGCTCGAGGGGATCAACCCGGCCGACATGTCGTTGATGCTGGTGGCGCTCGGGAAGCGGTGATCGGCTCAGGCGGCGTCCTTGTCGAGCCCTGAAGTTGCTGCTCGGCAGATGCGCACGATGTTGCGGATCTCGGAACTGATTGTCCCAAGATCGCCTCGTGTGGCGCAGGAGAGAGCGCGTTCGATGGACATTTGAAGGGTAGGTAACTCGAGTCGGTGGCTGATGCCCGAGAGGTCGCGGAGGACATTGGAGAGTCCCGCGGCGTCTTGCGCAGCGAGGCGTTTGACGGCTTCGCGCGAGAACTCCATGGCCCGCTCGATGTGCCAGCGGGAGGCTTCGAGCTGATCGCCACTGAGTTGGATGTTGATCCGCTCCTTGCGGTCGTCGAGCAACTCGTCGGCAAGCGCACGATGGAGGAGGCTCGGCTCGAACGGCATGAAGAGCACATCGACCGCGCCGGCGCTGACCCCTTCAACGCGTCGGCGTTCGTCGAGCAACGCCGAGAGGAAGATCGTGGGGACGATCATTTCTTTCGCGAGGATGGCATTCAAAAGTTCGATGCCGGTGCCATCGGGGAGATCCCAGTTTGCGATGACGTAGGAATACTCAACGGCGTCAAGCTTGTCGAAGGATTCGATCGAGTCGGCCTCATCGAATGTGAGGAAGCTGCCAAGGAACATAGATTGGAGGTACTGCACCTCATCTTCGATGGGAGAGACGATGAGTACCTCGCCTTTGAGCTCGGAGAGCTCGAACCCCTCGGAGTGGAAGGCGTAGTCATCAGAGTTGGTGATAAAGAACGAGTGGGGATCGATCGGGGAATCGAAGCGGACGCCGATTTCGTGGAAGCGCCCGTCGACGTGAGAGCACCGAACGATCTTTCCGGCGACAGCGCGGGGTTGGCCCTGGTTGTCGCGGATGGCGATGGTGCACTCACGGTTGATGTGCATGAACTGGCCGTGGACGTAGGAGAGTCCGGTCTCAGAAATGTTGCGAAGAATCGCGAGGGTGTGGGTCATCCGCGCGTGCTCGTCCATCGTCGAGACAACAACTTTTTGATACGACGCGTCCCATCGGCGTGTGCGCCGTTTGGAGCTTGCTGTTTCTCCCTTATCATGGCTGTTGATAAGGGAAAGGATGCGACGAAGCTCACGGTCGTTCATCCGGAGGGTGTTGGTAACTCTAGGTTGGTCCACGTCTGAAGTCCTTGCTGTATTCATCGGTCGACGTGGCGTACTTCCTCGTGAGACCCTAAGGAAGTCCTGTAGCTGAGGGGTACCTTTGTGTGGGCTGTACCGCCTCAACACGGCGAGCAGGCGTTGTATCATGATGTTTTCGGATCGCGAGTAGGTTCCAATAACCGCAAACAAGGCCGCATTCATGGATAGCCAGGACCAGGCGTGGGCAGATGAGTTCCCGATTATCGAGGATGGCGATGACCGCCCGGCACGTCGACCCGACCGATTCTCGATGGGTGAGCTGATCGAACGCCGGATCTCCCGGCGTGAGGCGTTATCAACGATGCTTGCGACCGCGGCAGCGACGACGGTGCCTATGGGTTTGCTTAGCCGGGAGGCACAAGCCGCGGCAGGGTCTTCCGTTTCAACAGTTGGGATCCAGGAAATCGAGAATGTCATCACCACGACACATCGAGTTAGCGCAGGCTACACAGCGAAACCGCTGATCCGGTGGGGTGACCCTTTGTTCACCGATTCGCCAGAGTTCGATCCAGACAATCTCAATGCCGAAAGCCAAGTCCGGCAATTCGGCTACAACAACGACTTCATCGCGTACATGCCGCTCCCGCGCGGTTCAGAGAATTCGTCGCACGGGCTGTTGTGCGTAAACCACGAATACACCTGCCCGTGGCTGATGTACCCGGGCATTCAAGAACGCTCGGCGTTGACGACAGAAGAGATCCGAAACGAGATGGCTGCGCACGGGCACTCGGTTGTCGAGATCGAGCGAGGAGAGAATGGGGAATGGGAGATGGTCCCAGGCAGCCCGTACAACCGGCGCATCACAGCGGATGCGCCGCGGGTTCGGATTGCCGGGCCGGCAGCCGGGCACGATCGATTAAAGACCAGTCAAGACCCCGAAGGGCTCTGGACGGTTGGCACGATCAATAACTGCGCGGGTGGGTTCACACCCTGGGGGACCGTGCTGATCGCGGAAGAGAACTTCAATTCGTATTTCGCTGGCGATGCTTCTGGTACATCGGAAGCGGACAACCACGATCGTTACGGGGTGGGAGGTGGTGCTTCATTCGATTGGCGTTTGCTCGAATCTCGTTTCGATGTTGAGAACGAGCCGCACGAAGCGAATCGGTATGGATGGGTGGTCGAGTACAACCCGTACGACCCCGAGTCCACGCCGGTGAAGCGGACCACGCTCGGGCGGATCAAGCACGAAGGCGCGACAACGATTATCAACAAGTGTGGACGCCTGGTGGTGTACATGGGTGATGACCAGGTCTTCGAGCACATCTACAAGTTTGTCTCGCGGGATCCGGTCGATATGGAACGCCCCGAGAAAAACCGCGACCTGTTAGATGAAGGCACGCTGTATGTTGCCAAGTTTGAAGAGGATGGTTCGGTCGATTGGTTGCCGCTGGTGCATGGGCAAGGACCACTGACCGAGGCGAACGGATTTGGCTCTCAGGGCGAAGTCTTGATCGAGACAAGGCGTGCAGCTGATCTGCTCGGCGCGACACCGATGGATCGTCCTGAAGACGTGGAACCTAATCCGGCGACGGGGCGCGTCTACGCGATGCTGACGAACAATAAGAAACGCGAGTCAGCAGATACGGCGAATCCACGTGCACGGAACATCTGGGGGCACATCATCGAGATCGTGCCGCCTGGTGCGGAGAGTGGCGATTCGCAGGGTGCCGAGCAGGCTGATCATGCGTCGACAAAGGGAACTTGGAACATCTTCCTGCGTGCTGGAGACCCTTCCCAGGACGAATCAGGCTCGGTCTATCACCCCGATGTGTCTCGTGATGGCTGGCTGATGTGCCCAGACAACTGCGCGTTCGACAATAAAGGACGCTTGTACATCGCCACGGATCAAGGCAGTGCGCAGGCCAGGTCGGGATCGCCCGATGGGATTCGGATCACGGATACGACCGGGCAAGGCAGGGCTTTGACGAAGCTGTTCTTTGCGTGCCCGGTGGGTGCGGAGATGTGCGGTCCGTGTTTCACGCCGGACAGCACAACGATGTTCGTTGCAGTGCAGCACCCAGGCGACTCGAAGGGGTCAACGTTTGAGAATCCGTCAACGCGTTGGCCCGGTGAGGCCGATTCCAAGATGCCGCCGAGACCTTCGGTCGTTGCGATCACAAAGAACAATGGAGGCTTGATCGGGGACTAATACGAAGAAGTCTCGCCCTCGAGAAGGCATAGCTATGAGCATGACCGATTTATACAAGACGGTTCCCATCGATCTCCCGGGGAGGTCGTATCCAGTGGTGATTGGTGCTGGAGCGTTGCATGTGCTGGGAGAACAGGTTCAGGCGCAAGCTGGATCACGGAGCGTGCTCTTGGCGCACGATGCAGGTTTGCCTGCGGGCGTGGTTGAGTCAGCTCGAGATTCACTCGCACGCGTTGGTATTCGTGTCAATAGCACGGAGGCGGTTGCGAGCGAGGTCGAGAAATCGATGGCGTCGGTCGATCGCCTCGTTGGTATGGCGGCCGAGGCACGCCTCGATCGGAATGATGCGGTGGTGTCGCTGGGAGGCGGGATCGTTTGCGATGTTGCGGGTTTCGCAGCCGCGGTGTACCGGAGAGGGATTGCTCATGTGGCTTGCCCCACGACGCTGCTGGCGATGGTTGATGCGTCTGTGGGTGGAAAAACCGGCGTGAATCTTCCGACGAGCACCGGGCTTAAAAAGAACCGGGTCGGGGCGTTCTGGCAGCCGAGAGCGGTTATCGCGGACGTTTCGACGCTCGCAAGCCTCGATGAGCGTGTCCACCGGGCGGGTCTTGCGGAGTGCTTGAAGCACACGCTGATCTGCCGGACGCTCGGTCTCGAGGACCACGCGATGCTCGGCTGGATCGGCAGTCAGATCAGCGCGATCATGCGTGCCGATGGCGATGTGTCTACCGAGCTTGTTGAGCGGAACGTCCGTATCAAGGCAGCGGCGGTGCTCGCCGACGAACGCGAGCGAGACCGCGGCCTTCGAATGCTTCTGAATTTGGGGCACTCATTTGGGCATGCTCTGGAGACACGGGCCGATCTCTCGCCCAGCGGCAATGCTGCGGACGCGCCCCTCCAGCACGGCGAAGCCGTGGCCTTGGGGTTGGTTTGCGCGGCGGCCGCTTCCGTAGCGATGGGGCGGATGGGGGACGCAGACTTCGAGCGGATTCGGGAAGCCATCGCGGGAGTAGGGCTCCCGACGTCTGTCCAGGGGCTTCCGAGCGACGAGGTGATCCTTGAGGCGATGAACCACGATAAAAAGGTTCTTGGTGGCGACTTGCGCCTGATTCTTCCGGTTTCTGATGATTCAGGGTTAGGCCTCGCCGAGATCGTGGTTGGGCCGCCTGAAGAGGTCGTTCGCTACGGAATTGGTGCCATTCGAGGGGAGTAGGCTCCCTTTTCAAAGGGAATGTCGATCGGTCTCCGATATGATGATATCGGCGGGTGGTTTAGTGCCGTCGGACCATGCGTGCTCCGAGATTTCGCCCAAGGCAGAGCCATGCGCACGATTGCGATCGTCAACCAGAAGGGTGGGACGGGCAAAACGACCACGGCGATCAATTTGGCCAGTGTGTTTGCATCGCGTGACCAAACAACTCTTCTGGTCGATGTCGATCCGCAAGGTCATTGTGGGCTTGGGTTGGCGGTTCCGTCGGGCAAGCTCGATTTGCAGTTGGCAGACGCGTTGGTTGCGCCGGAAGATGCCGAGCTCGATCCGGGGCGTCTTCTGTGGCCTGTGGCAAAGAACCTTCGCCTGCTGCCCACAACCGCCAAATTGGCGGCATTAGAGGCTGCCCATGGTGGGCTTGCTTCGCGCGATGATCCGGCCGGGGCACTCGCGAGTGTGCTGAAACGGCTCGAAACGGGTTACGAATGGTGCTTGATTGACTGTTCTCCTTCGATCGGGCTGTTGACTTTCAACGCGCTGACGGCGGCTGATGAGGTGTTGATCCCGGTCGAAACGGGCTTCTTTGCGTTACAAGGCGCGGTTTCGCAGGCGGCGACGATCGCTGCTGCGGCGCGTCGGCTCGGC
>JBCDAP010000079.1:0-6950 GCA_039185335.1 Planctomycetota bacterium
GAGCGACCGCAGCGAGGTTGAACGTTGAATCCGACTTCGCGGCCAACGCGTAACTGTCATTCGCGGGACCAAGCACCGTCACATGCTTCGTAGCGTTCGCACTCGTGAACGCATCGATAAAGACACCGGGCTTCGCCTCGTAGATCTCAATCCAGCCTGGACCGGCATTCTTGTTCGGCGTCGCAACTGTCCCGGCAAAGAGATTCAAGATCGCCGTCAACGGCTTGGTCACTTGAATACCCAATCCGGTTTGCTCCGCACCAGCCGCCGGGCCGGGAGTGGCATCGGCGTAACACAACGCGTACCCAACTTCGAGCTGATCGCTCCCGCTGTAGTACACCTTCTTCTTCGGAGGGTCGATCCGACCCCGATACTGTGCAGCATTGATTGTCATATCAGACTCCTTATGCTCGGGGTTAAGCGGCGGCCTTCGTCAGAACAAAGTTGCGGCGACGGTTGGTACAGTTCAGGTTGAACGTCAGATCTACGAACGATTCAACGACGTTGTGCTGACCCGACTTCACCGCCGGAGCACTCTCACGCATGTACTCGCCCTCGAGGAACGTGTACTCCATGCAGTCCCAGCAAACGCCGAAGATCGGATTCGCGTGCCCGCTGAACACCGTGATGTTGTCGAGCTTCGGAACCCATGTGATCGGACGACGCATGAACACGACCTTGCCGTCAGCAGGAGCCACATCCATGCCGAGGTTGTCGTTCTGCTTTTCGGCTTCCTCAGTGAGAAGCTCGAGCGTGTCGTAATCCGTGTAGTAACCGTAGTTGTCGCTGTACGAATCCTTGCTGCCCTCGTACGAATCGTGCGGAACCGGTGCCTTGAAGTGTGTCTTGTGCGACGATTCGCGCATCCGGCGGATCAAGTCCGACTTCGTGACACTGGCGTACTGCCCGTGCCAGTTCTTCCAGTTCTCGTTCCCTTGCGCCGTCGAATCAAGCCCGATGCCCGATGAGAATCCTGACGGGTTCGCACCAGTGAAACCGTCAGCCGTGTAGCTCGCGGGAACAGTGATCCACATCGGGATGCCATATGAATCCTTCGCGGCCAGCGTCGATGACCAACCCTGGTCTTCCATCAACTCGGCAAGATCACTCATCGCACCATGACGAGCCCCCTTGACCAGACTCACAATCCTCCGAGGCTGGCGGTTCATGCTGATCTTGCGCTTATCAAGAACCCACGAGGCTTCCGCGTGACGCCAGGGGATGTTCGACACCGCCCAGTCCGTGCCCTCGTTCGTCTGATCTACGCCGTACAGACCGACCATCTTGGCGTTGCCAGAGTTGCCGGTCTTGACACGCTTCTCGATCGACTCACCAGACTCGATCTGAACCTTATTCTTCTTCAATAGCTTCGGGAGAATGCAATACTCTTGGAGATCAAGAGCGATGTCCGTCCACTTATTCTCACCCAATTCTGCCAGCGTCACCTTCGCAAGGTGTGCTAGCTGCTCTGCAGTAATTGAACCCAACGACATCCTGTCGCCCCTTTCTGTTTCGCATCCTGCGGCTCAGTTGGGTTGTCGAAGCCTCACATCGCTTCCATTGCCTCCGCAACCTTGCTTGCCGCTCGCTCTTCCGGCGGTCCAGAAGCCTCCAACGTTCGACCTGTCGGACGCCGGACACGCTTCCCGGACTGAGATTTCACTTGTTGCTTAATCCGATCCTCTGCGGCACTTTCGAACTTCTTCGGGAATTTCGCTGCAACCGCTAGGCGAAACTGTTCATCCCGATCCATCCGAGGATTGCCCCGCGAGATCATGTCCATCGCCTCAACCAACGAAATCCGATTCGCGTACTCGACGCTCCCCGGCTTTATTGATGTAGTAGGTCCGGCTCCAAAGACTTGATTCCACCCATCGCCGAGTTCACCAAGCTGGCCATCGAACCACTGCATCCGCTCGTCGCGGCGGTCTTCCATTATTACATCCCGCAAACTGTCGTGTTCACGGAGATGGTGACGAACTTCATTTAATTGTGTGGAAAAGTGTTCAACGATCTTGTTGAGCGCACCGGTCAGCTCGTCGCTGAAGTCATCCCCCAACCCGAGATCGAACTTCGCCTGATCCTCAACCGCGCCCTCACCGCCGGAATCGCCTTCCTGGTATTGAGGCGGCGTTTGGCTGAGCACCATCTTCGTGAACTCGTAGAGCGCGCCACTCTGATGCATCGCACGAGCTTGCTCTTCGGTCAAACCCGCCAAACCCGCCAAATGCAACACGGTCTGATCCACATCGGGATCGGTGGCGGGGGGCTCCGTCGCTTCCTGCTCGGAAGCCCCTTCATCACTGCCGGCTTCATCGCCATCCGTGGCGTCACCCGCACCTTCCACCTGACCGTCATCACCCAGCGAATCATCTACCTCGCCCGATTCAATCTCCCCGAGCACTTCGTTGATCTTGTCAACCGCAGATGCTTCGAGTGTTTGATCCTCCACACTCGGAGTTTCACCAACCGGTTCTGAACCCGTATCTGGTACTTGCTGATCTTCATCCATCATGGATCTCCATAACCGCCGTTCCGATCGCGCAACCCGATCAGCCGGCAGTAATTCTTTCTGTGATCCGGCCCAGTGAATACGGGCCGACCGTCGCGGCTGAACTCGGTGGGCACACCGTGCGCCCTCGCGTGCTCGCTCGCTCCCTTTGCTTGGCTCGGATGAACCGCCGCCCCATCACTCAGCATGGGCCAAGTGCTGCAACGCCCACGTTTCTGCGGGACATACAAACGCCTCGCCTTCCTCCCATCCTCAAGATGAAACACATCGTCAACCGTGCGGCGCTCGTACTCTTCGATGGGCATCGAGAGATCCAGCTTCTCGCCCGTGCCCTCAACTATGAACGTGTACGTCGGCATCAAGCCATACTCCTGGCGGCTGCGTCCTTCTCGCTCTGCTGAGGATTGCCACCCATCAGTTGCTGCAACAGCACCTGCTCAGCCCCTTGCTTTGTCGCCCCCGGACGCGAAACCCTTTCGTACGTCCGCTTCGTCTCGGCTTGGTACGGCCCCCTTGCGCCCCTGTTCGAGCGAACCGGCGGATCTTCAGGAAGTGGTTGTTGAAAACTCACCACACGCTCAAGCTCGGGCATGTCGGCCAATCTCGAAATGCTCCGAATCAACTGCGGAACATCGATCGATCCGCCCTGCTGCATCAACAACTCGGACATCGGGAGAACGAATCGTGAAACCATGTCCAGCAAGCCCTGCAGCCTTTGTGACGGCGACTTGTACGTCAGCGAGTGCGGCTGCACCTTGACCTCGTAATCGGTCACATCACCCTCGCGCGTATCGGCGGCGAACCGAACAGGGATATCGATCCCTTCTTCTGGCAGCCTCTTGGTCAACGGGAGATCGATCAACGGATCGTTCCACAGGTACCAGAACACCGTCTCAATCGCCTCGCCAACGAACTTCACGACACGGCGGTTCATGTCGGCAACACGGCGATTCGCGTTCTCGCTCAGCATCCGATCTTGCCCGACCGTTTCGCTCTGGGCACCCAGACCACCGAGCATCTCGAGATTCCCCGCTTGGGCCGAGAACAGATTCTTGAACTGAATGAACGCAGCGAGCGTCTGCTGATCCATCCCCGCCACATTCATCTGGTTGTAACCCGAAGGATCATCGAGACGGATGCACTCACCATCCACCGCGGTGTTGATCCTCTCCGCATCTTCCTCAGATTGGCCACCCGCATGCGTGTAGATCTGCTTGCCACGGCGAGATTGATCCATCATCTTCCGCGCGAGCGAGTTCACCACATCATGCAGATCCTTCAGCCCCATCCCCGGAGAGACCGGAAGAATATTCCTCGCCACATCATTGAACGAGAGCATCGAGTACGGACCACGGCGGTGACCCTCCCACTCCCTGATAGAAAGCGGCTTGCTCTCACCATCCAGCACCATCGTGATGATCAGGTTCTCTTTCGGGAGGTAGACCTCCGCCAACTCAACGTAATCGCGGATCTCCGGCCGATCGTACGACCCCGAGTTGCTGATCGATTCGGCACGCTCCCCGTCCATTGACGACGTGTCGTGCCTGTTCGATGCTTTCAGTTTCTTGCGAACCTCCTCGTCGAACGACTCATCATTCTGAGCTTCTTCCAGCGGGACAAGGAAGCGATCACCCACGTAATCCATGTGGTCCCACTCGCGCGCCGACATATCCAAAATCGCATCATCGATATCGACAGACTCACAGAACGGCTGCCCCAGCTCGATCGTCTCGTCTCCGAGAGAGATCGACTCGCTCACCGCCATTCCCGATTTTGTCATGCCGAAACCGAGCAGCGCGTCACGAACACAACGCTCCATCGATCCACCAAAACCGATCCGTCCAAGAAGTACATTCAGTGCCTCCTGCGATAGCCACGCAACCGGCTCGAACTCCGTTCGCATCGCCCCGACCGTTCCTCGCGGCTCACCGCTGGCGAGAACGTACGACAGAATGTCGAGGTACTGACCGATCATATTGACCGGGACTTCCTTCTCTGCGCCACCATCCGCGTAATACGAACCGACATACTCACGCAGCAACTTCAGACGAGTGTCCCGGAACTTCTGCATCTTCCTCCGGCTGTACCGGATCGACTCGCGGAGCCTGCTCATCTGTGTTGCGTCATTCGGATTGAACATCACCACCTACCTCCGGCATTCGCTTTCTTCTTCCGCTCACGACGACGCCACGCCAACGAGCCGGGAAGAATCACTCTTGAAGAATTTCTCCCGCCCTGCTCTCTCCGCAGCCTCCCCCTGTCATAGATCGCGAAGAAACACAGAGCGTGCGCGATCACACGATCGCCGTGCGAATCCCGCGCACCGCTCGGATCGATCGACGAGACAGACTCGGCGTGAACAATCTTCTGATCCGCCGTGTACACGTACCGTTTCAGCTCATCGATCGCCTCCGATGAACGGCACACGTACCACTTGTTCAGCAATCCCTCCCTGAACCGCTCCAGCAACAACTTCCCGCTCGAAGGAGACTTGTGGAAGCCCGGATCGCGAGCACGACGACGATCGTACTTCGTCATATCGACCGTCCTGTACAGATTCGAGTAGCCCAGCTCCATCACGGTCGAACCGAAGATGCTCCCGGGGCCGTTCCTCTCCCAGATCAGCAGCGGACTTCCGCCATCAGAATCAGTGAACAACTTCCCGAGATCGATCGCCTGCTCGGCGAGTTCGTGAGGCTTCGTCCTCGAATCACAGAACTCAGCAACAGACTCACCGGTCTGCATGTCGGACACAGCAATCACGCTATTGCTCGCTCCTGTCCCCATCGCGATGTCAACGCCCATCACGTACCGCCCTCTCGGCGGCATCCCGTTCACCACGGGCGTCCACAACCGGAGCTTCCCGTTCTTCCCGCCCGTCTCCACCAACCTTCCTTCTAAGCACTGGCCGACCCAGAGCGCAGATCTCCCGGTCTCACGCCGGATCTGATCAGCAACATTCGTGTCCATGAACTGGAAGTCAGCGCCCAGGTAATCGATGTCAAGTTCTTGAGCGATCTCCTGCTGACTCCGCCGTTTGCACTGCTTGTCGTACCATGGACTCCTCAGCCTGCCGTCTTCGTCACGATAAAGACCCCTCGCCTTCACCGGGTGCTGCGACCAGTGCATCCTGATCGTTCTGATCCCGCTGCGTGACAACCTGTAGAACGCGTTCCCCACTCCCTTTGGAGTCGAGTTGAAGATCCGGCAATCCGTCGCGTCGGCGGTCGAGGCCAGCGTCTTCTCGTCGTTGGGCACCGAGGCGAATTCATCGTGAAAGATCGCGGTGTGCCTGTTACCGCGTGCAACATCACCTGTCGTCGCCTCACCGTCGATCGTCGATCCGTTCGCCAGATTCTCGATGTGCAGCTTCGATCGGTTGATCGGCGGCACCATCCATGAGGGCTGAAATTTCAACACAAAGTCGAGCCGCCACATCAACGCCTTGGGATCACCCGGCTTATCGACCAGCTCTTCCTTCCTGCTCACCAACAGGAAGCTCCGCATATCGACGAACTGCCACTGATGAAGCATCGCCAACGATCCGAGCCACGACGCGCCCATGTCACGGCTCTTCTCGACGAGAACATCGTGCTGCTCGCTGATCGCTTCCTCGAACTGAGCCAGGGCATCCTTCTGGTACGGCCAGGGCACCATCGGGAGGACCGCCGGTTTCCGTCTCGGATCGTGAGTCCAGACGAAACCCTTCACCCAGAACAACAGATCCCGCGAGCACATACACCACAGCTCTTGGCGGAGACGCTCACTCTTCATCGAGGCGCGGATGATCGCGTTCCTCCACTGAAGGTTCTTCCGGAAGTCGTCCGGGATGAGCTTCTCGTACTCGCCGATCATCCCCTCCACCCCCTCACAGGGATGGCCAGGGCAAACACAGGTATCGATGCCACGAACTCCACCAGTTCAAGCAGCATCGGGCACCTCTTCCCCCAGGCTCTCCGGCTCCATTTCAATTTCGGCCAGGTCGATCTCCCCCCGCTGGACCGCCATCTGGCACGCCTTGATCGCGGCCAACACCGCCCTGCCGTCATCTTCAAGCGAAGATGATTCCCTCATCTCCCGCTTGCTCGCGCCCAGCATCTGCTTTCGGTAATCATCCTCGTTCGCTGACGCATAGATCAGCCACCGCACCGCGCCGCGGCTCGGAACATCATCGATCACGATCTGTGACGGCTCACCACCCAAATGCTTGAGCACCCAGCGATGGACATCGCGTTCCGGAGCGTCCCTCTCCGCCGGGACCTGTGGCCACACTTCTTCGAGAGTCACTTTCTGAACCGAACTGTGCGGAGCACGGCTTGTGCCGTGCGGAGCGGGTCTCCCCTCCAGGATCGCCGCAGCACGCCTCGTCGCCGTGCGCGTGGGCTCACCTTCCCTCACGAGCCGAGAAACCGTGGTCTCAAGCTCGCCCAGGCGACCC
>JBCDAP010000080.1:0-6914 GCA_039185335.1 Planctomycetota bacterium
AGATGCCATACTTTGGGCACAATGAGCGAGATCACCGCAGCACCAGCCTTGGATCATGCAGAGTTCGAACTCTTGGGCGAGCGGCTCGTGATCCTCGCGGACCTCGCCCTTTGGTGGCCAGACCGACGAACCCTTGTCATTACTGACACCCACTTCGGCAAGACGGCTGCCTTCCGAAGCCACGGCGTGGGCGTCCCCGAAACCACCACTATGCACGACCTCGCCCGCCTCACGCGCCTGATCGAGTTCACCAAGGCCACACGCCTCCTTCATCTGGGTGATCTGGTGCATTCTGCCGAGGGCTGCACAGAAGCTGTCATGGACCAGCTTGCCGGCTGGAGGCACGAGCACGATTCGCTCGAGATCCTCCTTGTCGAGGGCAACCACGACCGACGAGCAGGCGATCTGCCCCGCTGCCTCGCCATTGAGCGTCTCCAATCCCTGAACGAAGGGTCATTCCGGTTCGTCCATGATCCGACTCAACCAGAGGATTCCGGTCGCTGCCTCGTTGGCGGCCACATCCACCCCGCGGTTCGGATGCACGCGGGGAAGCGCAGCGAACGCCTGAAGTGCTTCCTCGCAAGCCAATCCCGCGTGCTTCTGCCTGCCTTCGGCTCGTTTACAGGCGCGATGACCGTCAAGCCAACCACAAACGACCGTGTCTTCGTGGCCCACGGGAACGAGATCTGCGAGGTTGGTGTCCCCAGCCCCTGTATCGATACAGAGGCGCGATCCGATCGCTCCAAGTAGATTGAGGGCATGTTGCGAGCCCCGAATCGCGATCGCAGACTGCAGCCGATTGGCGAAGGACGCGAGCTCACGTCTTACAGACGCGGTTTCGTTGCGCTGCTGCTCGGCGCTCTGGCCCTCATGCGAATGGGGTTTCACGAGCCGCTCATCGAAGGTTGGATCATCCAGATCGCCGAGACCGCCCTGCTGGTTCTGTACGCCGGCCTGATCGTGTACGGGGCTGCCAGAATCAGCCAGCGTGAACACCGGCGTGAGTTCCTTCGGGTCACACGCTTCGAGCAGTTCGTCATTCTCGCCGGCCTCTGCCTGTGTTGGTGGTGGCCCGGGCTCATCACCGCGGGCGTGTTGCTGCTGCTCGTCAATATGACCCGCCTGTATCTCCGCCTCACCCAGATCGCCCTCCCGCCAGGCCTCGTGTTCGTGAGTTCATTCCTTGGGCTCATCATCGTTGGAACAGGGCTGCTCACGCTCCCGGCTGCGACGCCCGCGGATCATCCCGAGTACGCATCGATCACCGTCACCGATGCCGCCTTCACCATCACGAGCGCGATTTCTCAAACGGGTCTCGTGGTGCGCCCAACAGGCGAAGGTTTCACGCGTTTCGGACAGATCATCATCTTGATCTGGATCCAGGTCGGCGCGCTAGGGGTCATCGTCTTCGGTGCGCTGCTCGCATCGGTCATGGGAAAATCCTTCGGGCTGAAGGCGACGCAAACCATCGCCGAAGGCACCGAACAAGGATGGGCAGGCCAGCTCTCTCTGCAGAAGCTTGTCGCCTTCATCATCGTGTTCACCCATGTCGTTGAACTGGTGGGGGCAGTAATTCTTTATTTTTCCTGGCCCACCGAGTGGCCCGGCATGCCCGATGACTTCGAAGGCCCGCTCAACCGTGCTTACCACGCGATCTTCTTCTCCGTCAGCGGGTTCTGCAACGCCGGCTTTGTCACAACCGATGGCTCGATGCAGGGGCTACGCACCCACTGGTTGCCGCACGCGGTGCTCGCTCCGATGATCGTGCTGTGTTCCATCGGGTTCATTGTTCTGGACAACATCGGGCGTGTCGTCGTCGCGAAGATCCGCGGCATCCACATGGACGAGAACGGACGCCTCATCCGCCTCTCGCTCAACACCAAGCTCATTCTTGTGACCACACTCGTGCTCTACCTTTTCGGGATGCTCATCATCTACATCGGTGAGGTGACCCAAGCAGGTGTTGACCCGAGTGTTGCTGTCCTTGATGCGCACTTCATGAGCATCAACCGCACATCGGGCTTCGATACCATCGCTCCAAGCGAGATGGGCATGCTGGGCCAGCTCATGACCATCTTCCTCATGTTCGTTGGCGGCTCGCCCGGCTCCGTCGCGGGAGGCGTCAAACTCATCGCGGTCGCGGTGATGGCTCTCACCGTCTGGGCCACAATCCGCGGACGACTCGAAACCACCGCCTTCGGGCGAGCGATTCCCGACGCCTTTGTCCGTAAGTGTGCTGCCATTGTCGTCATGTGCCTCGCCCTGTGCCTCGTCTCTGCGGGGGTGCTTGTGGTCACCGAGAGCACCGGCGACCCGAGCGTCGACCCGGCTTTCCGAGAGATCCTCTTCGAGACCGTCTCAGCGTTCGGGACAACAGGCCTGTCGCTGGGCATCACCGGCTCGCTCAGCGACGCCGGCAAGATCACGATCGGCATCACGATGTTCCTGGGGCGCGTGGGCGTGCTCGCGGTCGTGGCAGCTCTGGTGGCGACCGCTGCGGGCAAGAGCGTCCGCCGAGAGTTCCCGCGCGAAGAGGTCGTCGTGTACTAAAGGTGCGAATCGGGCACCGAACGGATAGGGTGATTGTTCATGGATCGCTTCGCAGTCATCGGCCTCGGACGCTTCGGCTCGCGCCTCGCAAAGAACCTCGCTTCAGCAGGGGCAGAGGTCATCGCGATCGATCGCAATCGTTCGGTCGTCGAAGAACTCCGCGATCAGGTCACTCTTGCCATCGCGCTCGACGCGACCGATGAGCAAGCCCTGCGTGTGCAAGGCGTTGATCAGGTCGGGACGGCCATTGTGGGGATCGGGCATAACTTCGAGGCCGCCGCGCTGACCACCGTGCTGCTGAAGTCGTTGCGTGTCGAACGTGTGATCACCCGAGCCGGCAATGCCATGCAGGCCCGCATCCTTTCACGCATTGGTGCCGACGGCGTGGTTTCGCCTGAGGACGAATCTGCAGATCGGTGGAGCCACCGCTTGTTGACGCCGTTCACCATCGACCATGTCGAGTTGGGCGAAGGTTACGCGTTGGTCCAGATCGCGGTGCCCTCGGCATGGACCGAGAAGACTCTTGCCGAGCTGGATCTGCGGAAACAGCATCAGGTCACCGTCGTGGCGATCAAGCGACAGATCGAGACGGCCTCCCCGAGCGGAGCCGACACGTTTGACGAGATTGTGGTCGATGTCCCGCTGCCTACGAGCCGACTCGGACGCGACGACACTCTGGTCCTCGCCGGCTTTGACCGCGACCTTGAGAAACTTCCTCGGTAATCCGATGCCGCATCCTGGAGATGGGTGATCATGGACAGCAAGGAGACAAGAGCGATAAACCGTTTTATCGACCTTGAGCAACAAGATCCCAGATAGCCATTTCACACTTCCGAATACTTCTTTTTTTTTGGCCACCCTTTGAGTTTTTATCTTCCGTGTTTTTGGCAAAATGGCCCTTCAAGGTGTTGACATTCTGGTCTAAGTCCTCACAATGCCGAACCACCTGAACAGGTCTCAGGGCAGTTAAATCGGTTTACTAAAATTTGTTTCAAAGCCTTGAGCCCCAATGGCTCACGCACGAGGCGTCGGAATCCGAGAGTATGGCCAATCCCACCGTTGATATCGATTCCAATGCAGAGACCACATCAATGAGCACGAAAGCTTCCATTGCTGCCCCGAATCCTCTGGCCGAGCCTTTCCAAAGCCCTGTCTTCGATGAACTCGGGCTTCCTCGCGATCACGACAATCTCTATCTCCAGACGATTGATGTGGTCCTGAACGCGGCCGAGATCATTGAGGCACCGCACCATGTTCAGATCATCCTCGCTCAGCCCAAGAACGAGATCATGGTGCACTTCCCGGTCCTGATGGACGATGGGCACCACGCACTCTTCAAGGGATACCGTGTTCAGCACAACAATGCGCTCGGCCCATATAAGGGCGGCATTCGTTACCACCAAGACGTTTCACTCGATCACGTCAAATCGCTCGCTGCACTCATGACCATGAAGTGCTCGCTTGTCCGAATTCCTTTCGGCGGCGCCAAGGGCGGCATCAAGGTCGATCCTCGTGGCGTCTCACCCGATGAGCTTCGACGCGTGACTCGCCGATTCGTCTCAGCCATCGCGCCGCAGATCGGGCCGAACTTCGATATCCCAGCCCCCGACGTCGGCACCAACTCCCAAACAATGGCATGGTTCGCCGACACCTATGTGAACATCACGCAGAACACCCCATCGACCGACGCCATGGCGGTGGTCACAGGCAAGCCAGTCGAGTTCGGTGGCTCGGTGGGTCGCGAGAAAGCAACAGGCCAAGGCGTGATCGACGTTCTTGCTGAGATGCTTCCCGAAATGGGCATCCAGATGAACGGGGCGACTTGCTCCCTCATCGGGTACGGCAACGTGGGCTCGTGGGCTGGTCGCCTGTTTGAAGAGCGTGGTGGCAAGGTCGTTGCCGTGATGGATCACACCGGTGCGATCCTGAACGAGCAAGGTCTCAACGCGGATGAGCTCGCTGAGCACGTGGCCCAGACCGGCGGTGTCGCGGGTTACTCTGGTGCAGAAGCCATCACCGAGGATCAGTTCTACGCCCAGCAGGTCGATGTTTTTATCCCGGCAGCTCTTGAGCAGATGATCACCGAAGAGAAAGCCGCGCTGATGAACTGCAAGGTGGTGGCCGAGGCAGCCAACGCCCCGACGACACCACCGGGCGAACGCGTGCTCGCCGAGAAGGGGATCGAGATCCTCCCCGCGATCCTGTGTTCCGCTGGCGGTGTGACTGTTTCGTACTTCGAATGGGTCCAGAACAAGGCTCAGCGGTACTGGGACGCCGAACGCGTCGATCAGGAACTCAACCGGCACATGGTCCTCGCCGCAAGGCGTACCCATCTTGCACGCCATCGCTACGGCGTCAGCATGCGTACCGCGGCTTACATCGCCTCGCTCGAAGGAATCGTCAAGGTCTACCGCGTCCGCGGAATCTTCCCGTAAACCTGGGTTGCTCATACCAGAGCCCTTGAGCAAAAGACGCTCGACGGCAACCCACGCAGACCTCTTCCCTTACGCCCGCGTCCACCCGCTGCAGGACGCGGGCGTTCTTCGTTTTGCACTTTCAGCGCAAAGGCAATCGCAACACGCGGGATCTCGCTGCTGCCAGCGATCTCGGTGCGACTCCGTATTCATCCTGCAACTCTTTGATGCTGAGCGGATGGTTCGGACCTGCACTCAGAAGGCCCAGATGGCGTGCGATCATCTCTCGATCTGTATCTGTCGCTTGCGGCAAACGCTGCACGATTCGTGCGCTCGGCAGAATCACGTTCCAGCGAAACGGCGGTACCCCCCCGGGATGCGTGATCGCACGGTGCACCGCGAGCGTCACGACCGCAGCAATCCGTCCTGCGTGGGAACGATCGAGCTGATCGATGGAGTGAAATGCCGCCGCGAGCGCGAGAGGGTACACGTTAGGCTCATCTTGACCCGCGATCGCACGAAGCAACGCGGGAAGTTCGCGGTACACCAATGCCCAGGCAAGCATCAACGACCAACGCAGATCAGTCTCGATCCGATCGATCACCGAAGCCGATGGGGAAGATGGCTTTGTGGTTGCGATGAGATATCCCCCCCGATCGAGCAACGCGAACCGAGCATCCAAAAGCTGGCGTTCCTCCTTTGGCGAGATCGGGACAAGATTCGAAGCCAACGCAGAGGCCTCGGGATACGAGTTCGGCAACGGCAATGGCAGTGTGGGCAGATCGTTGCGAACAATCGCAGGGGCAATCGCGACACGGACCTGCTGGGACGAGTATGACCCTGGAACCGGCATGCGGAGCCGACGAAACGCCGCGAGCTTTGACTCGAGCATGACGCGATGGATGGTCGCGGGTGATCGCTGCAGACGATCACCAAGCACCCGAGCCGGGACACCCCAAGCGATCGCACGCGCAACCAAGCGACGTTCGCGCGCGTTGAGCGGAAGCTTGGTGGCAACATCGGGATGGCGACGAAGCAGCAATTGCCGAATCGTCTCGCGTCCGCGTTCGAACCGTGGAGCGAGAGCCTCAGCGATTTGATTCGGCGTCAGCGAAGCATCCTGTGTCCAGAGATCGGCAGCGGCTTTCAGCAACTCTGCTTCATCGCCCGGCGCGATCCGCGTAAAAGAACTCGCGCTGTCGATAACATCGCGATGCCGTGCAGCGAAGGCCTCGGCGGAAGACACCGTCACCATCAGCTTTGTCACGGCGTCTTCCGTGCGAACACGCCTCGCAATCAGACCACGCCTGCGGTATCGCTCGATCGATTTGAGCGATACCCCCCACCGCTCTGCCAGTTCCGTCGCGGCAATCGCCGGCTCGCGCAGATCTCCGGGCGTAATCTTCGCCCGATCAGACAGACGTTCCGCGAGGGCAGACAGATTGGTCAGAAGTTCATCACCCGGGATCGTGTCCCACGGGTTGCTTTGCTCGACTCGAAAGCCGGTGATCCGATCGATGATCTCGACAACCGAGTAGTCCGACCCCGGATCGATGTCATTCGCCAGCGCATCGATGCGCACCAGCTGCCTCAAGATCGCTGACTTGGGCGCGAACCGTTGCTGCTCGTACAGATCGTGAAGCGCAGGGATGGACAATCGAGCAAGACGAGGCACGCCAGATTATTCAACGAATCGCAGAGGGATGTGTAAATCGATCAGCCCGAGCTCGTGAGCCAAGCCATAGAACCGCTCTAGCCCCGCTCGTTCATCAGGCCCCAACCGATATGAGAGCGTCTTGGCGAGATAGCGAGCCGCGAGTTCGGGGGGCCAGCCGCGGATCTCTGCTCGCCGAGCCGCGATCCAGGGAATGCGGTAGGCGTTGCGTCGACGCTGTCGATCGAGAACCCCTGCCGCACGTTGAATCAAACGAGATGACGCGTTCTCCGCCC
>JBCDAP010000081.1:0-6902 GCA_039185335.1 Planctomycetota bacterium
ATCCGCTGATCGTCGATCAGCAGCTCGCCGCGTTTCGCGTCCACGGCGGCAGCAAGACCCACACGAACCACCGCGCCCAGTTCGAAGAGCAGTACGCCGTTGTCCAGCGGTACACCGAAGACCTCGGGGTGCTCCGCGACCAGCGCCGCCTGATTCGGCGAGCGATGCTGGGGTATCGTGTGCTCCACTGCTTGGGTCGGAGAGTGGGGATAGGTGGCTGAGATGGACGCCTCAAGCCGAATGGTTGACGATCCGGTGCGAGTCGCTCACATCGTGGCAACGCTTGGCGTCGGCGGCATCGAACGCTGGCTGCTTCAAGTCGCCTCTGCGATCGACCGCCGCCGCGTCCAGTTGGACGTAATCGTGCACGACCCCAAGACGGGGGCCCTGGAACACCCGATCCGACAAACCGGAAGCCGGGTTTTGCGTTGCCCGCCGCCGAGCCGGCCGATAGCTTGGGCCACGGCGCTACGCCACCATCTTGAGGCCGGCGGCTACGACGTGGTCCACGCTCACCCTTACCGCTTTTGTGGCCCTATCCTCTGGGTTTCGCGGCGTTCAGGCGTGCCCGTGCGGATTGCGCACAGCCGCAATGCGTTACCGGCGCCGCCGTGGATACGGCCTCACGCTCGGCTGTTCGAGCACGCGGCCCGTCGCGTCATCCTCCGCGAGATGACGCTGGGGTTGGCCGTGAGCAGTACCGCCGCGGCCGCCCTGTTCTCGGGCAAGGTCAAGGAACTCGACGCACCAACACTCGATGAGGTGTTCGCGGAAGTCGCAGCAAGTGAACACGCGAAAGATGGACTCCAAGAAGGAGTCTCGCTGATCGATGTCCTCTCACAGACATCATTGTGCTCTTCAAAGAGCGAAGCGAGAAAGCACCTGTCGTCCGGCGCGATCGCGATCAACGGCGAGAAGCTCGAAACACAAGACGCGAGCGCCGAAACACTCCGCGAAGAGCATCTGCTGCACAGTTCCGTGATCCTGCTGCGACGCGGGAAGAAGGCATGGCACGTCACACGCTGGGCGTGATACGAGCAGCACAAGCGGTCTCAAACAAAGCAAGGCCACCGTACGGTGGCCTTGCAATGGGGGTTGGATAAGAAAGGTGGTCTAGGAGCAGAGGTGGCGTTGATTTATGCACGCCGACGGCGTGTCGCGCTCAGACCGCCGAGAGCTAGAAGCGCAGCCGCACCGGGTGCGGGGACCGCTTCAACGTCGATAGCGATGTCGGCGACGCGGACGATGCGGGAGGTCATGTTGCCATCAACATTGTTGAGCTGAGCACCGAAGCCCACGCGGGAGAAGCCACCATCGACAACAGCCTGGACGGCTGCTGTGATGTCGGTGCCGGTAAGGTCAACGGTCCAGCCGTTCGCGCCGTCAGGACGGGCGATGGTGCCGATCGTGGAGACCGCGCCCTCTGTGGTGAAGTTATTGAAGTCTGCAGCGTCCAATGGACCCGCATCGTTCGTGCCGTAGATGAAGTAGGTAATGTTGGCGGGGCGGAAGGAGCTGGCAGCATTGTTGCCGAGCGGATTGCCCGAGTAGAAGTTGGCCTCAAAGAAGCCACCTGAAATCGAGGCACTGGCGACATCAGGTCCACCGATTGTGCTCAGATCAAATTCAAAAAAACCACGGATATGCCGGTCGCCCCGCGAAAACACGCCCCAAAGCGGCGCGGAGTTGGACGGGACAGTGTAGAGAGTACCGTCGCCAGCGACACCACCAGAAGCAACGAGGTTCAGTGGTGCAGCAGACGCAGAAGCAACTGCACCAGCAATTGCAACAACAGCTGCACATGCGTACTTGGACATGTTCTGTCTCCGATATGAATCGAACGGGACGTACTCGACTTGCCGGAACAGACGGCAACACGAATCGAGCCCCTAACCCCGCTCTAGGTGAGATCATGCCTCATAGTGCTCACAGGGCAAGCAAAATGCAGATAATCATATGATTTTATGCGATCGAAGAATAGGGCAGAATGTGAATTCAAACCTCATTTTCCGAATAAATACAGCTATTATCGGCATTTTAAAGAATAAAAAGTAAGGTGCATAGGATTGTAAGGTTCAGCCTTCTCAATCTTCTTGTGGTCTGAAGTGAGGTTGAATTTTCGTAGTGAAGGTATGTCTTACCTTCGACGATCGCGGAATCGGCGATCGACCGTGTCTCGGAACGAGAGCGAGTAAGTGCCGGTGTTGAGTTCGCCCGGCTTGACCTCAAGGTAGTGAACCGAGCCGTCGAAGAACGCGAGTTTGGTTTTGTTAGTCCCGCCGTGCATGCCCGTCATACTCCATGCATAGCTGGTGATCACGTCCGCGACCTCGTCCTTCAGCCAGGCGAAATTCGTCGGCACACGCGCACTGCCGGCGCGGAACATGTTGAGACCTTTCTCGTAGATCGCCTCCGTGTAGTTTTCCCCCGGTGCGAGTTGCAATGAGCGGAAGGGATACTCCTCCTTCATCGAGAGCACCCATGAGATGTTGAGCTGGTAGCTGGTGCCGACGTCTTCATAGGTGGAGATCGAGGAGTCGCGGACCAGTTCGGGAGAACGATAGGAGAGCTGCGAGAAGCTGCGTTGGAATGTCGAGTTGTCCGAGGGGCAATTGAAGATGTCGAGTTCCTTCCGTTCCACGGGCTCTGTCGAGGTGGCAAGCGGATGAGATGAGCGTGGGGCGGGTTCGTAATAGGTGACGAGTTCCGGGTAGATGTACGTGTTCAAGCCCGGCGAATTGTGTGGCGTCGCGTGCCCGGATTTCAGGCCAAGCTGGTAAGGCATGAGGTTGAAACCTCCTGCTTTGTCCTGCAGTGGTGAGGACCATTGTGCGCGCCGACGCGCCCAGTAGGGGTGGGTCGTGGCCCCGCCGTACATCCATGAGCAGTAAGCGGTGGTGGGGCGTGCGATGTCGCCGCCGCGGGCCGCTGACATCGGGAATCGGTCATCATTGTCGATCGCGTACTCGCGACCGGCAATGGTGATTTCACGCATGTTTTTGAGTGATAAAGAAAGTCGGCCTGCTTCCCGCGCCGCCCCCAGCGCGGGTACAAGCAGGCCAACAAGAGCTCCGATCACTGCAACAGTGACCAACAGCTCAATCAAACTAAAGCCCCAGCAACCGAGACGGCTGTGACCAGCCCCCGACCGCCCCACACAGTGAAGATAGCACCAATTTTCGGATGAGCGAACAAGATTCGGATGAACCGGATTTTTTTCTCGGGATTTCCGAATATTGTGAGGAATTTTCGGTTCATCCAAAAATGTAGAAACGTGATAGCCAGGGTATCCCATAGGATTCGTCCGTGCTGGAGAGTAAATTTTTTATCGAAGCTCAACCGACCAATAGGCATTGTCCAGGAATGCTTTCCAGGACTCGTATCGGCCAGAACCAAGCTTGACACGAATCAAAGGGTTGGATCTGGGCTGTTTGGGAGGTCTGATCAGCTTCATGTTCGCCTGTTCTGGGGTGCGACCGCCCTTTTTGCTATTGCAACCCACGCAAGCGCACACCAGATTGGTCCACGTGTCACCGCCTCCTTGGCAGCTTGGCATAACGTGATCAAGCGAAAGTTCGGAAGTCGGAAAGTGCTTTCCGCAGTACTGGCACTGATTGCGGTCACGCGCGAAGAGGTTCCGTCGATTGAGCTTCACCCCTTGTTTGGGGATCCGATCGTACACGTGCAGACGGATCACCCTGGGCACAGCGACAGCAAGGGTGACGGTGCGCACCCACTCGTGCTTATCGGGCTCTATCTCACGCGAGAGTTCGGAAACCTCGGTCCAGGACTCGAAGTCGTACGAGGCGTAATGCCCGCTGTCCTCGATGTGAACAACTTCTGCGAGATCTCGAAAGAGCAGTGAGAATGCACGACGGACCGAGACAATCCGCACCGCCATGTACATCTTGTTCAGCACCAAGACCTTGGCGTCGATGCCGGAAACGAGATCCATCGGGCTGAGTGCGGCCGCGCCGCCGTCGAGCGATGCGACAGCGGGCGGCATGGCTGGGCTAGCCTCTCCAGGGTCGGGTAGCGACCGCTCATCCGCGGGCTGACTCGAACGTGTTGGTCTCGGCTTGCGACTCATACCAGTACCTTCGCCTACAGGATACGGCTGGATCCGCTCGAGACAAGGAAGAAACCACAAGGTATGGAGTCTTTACCGGACCTTCGCACGGGATCATGGGGTTTGGAGGGCCCTAGTGGCGGAAGTGGCGTGTGCCGGTCGTGAGGCAGGTGGTCTCGGTTTGATCACAAAGATCGAATGTTTCTTGGTCTCGCTTCGATCCGCCCGGGTGGAGCAACATCGAGACGCCGGCATCGATGAGGAGTTGCGGGCCGTCTGGGAAGGGGAAGAACGCATCGGAAGCGGCCGCGGCGCCAGCGGCGTTGGCGCTGGCCTTCTCGATCGCAATTCGGCAAGACGCGACGCGGTCCATCTGTCCAGCTCCAGCTCCGAACAGACGCACACCTTCGGGCTCTCCGTCGAGGGAGACGCCGGCGATTGCGATCGCGTTGGATGTCAAGTGCTTTGAGACGATCCAGGACAGCGCGGCGTGTGCTTGGGAATCTGCTGTCGGTGCGGGGCCCGCGGTGTGGTTCCAGTTGTCGGTGTCGGCTCCGAGTTCGTCGGGTGTTTGCACCAGCACACCTCCCAGGATCGTGCGCACCATGGCGGATCGTGTGTCCGATTGGAGCGTCTCATCGGTGCCGACCGCGACGACGCGAATGTTCTTCCACTTCTTGTGCAGCAGCTCGACCGCGGCATCGTCCGCGTCCGGGGCGCACACCAGTTCGATAAAGCCTGCGTGATCGACGATAGCTTGGGCGGCTTGCGTGGTGAGGGTGGAGGAGACCGCGATGATCCCGCCGTAGGCGGCAAGAGGATCACCCGCGTGAGCGAGCACGATCGCGTCTTCGAGTGTCGAGGCGATCGTGGCGCCGCACGGGTTGGAGTGCTTGACGACGACTGCCGCTTCGCCATGCCCGAGAGCGCCGAGATCGAGAACGCAGTTCAACGCGGAGTTGGCGTCGAGGAGATTGTTGTACGAGAGCTCTTTGCCGTCGGTGAGTTCTGTCGCGAGCGCAAGTGAAAGGCCTTCGGCGTTTACGTCCGCGAACACGATGGCTTCTTGATGAGGGTTCTCGCCGTAGCGGAGCGTGCGTGCGGGGACGAGATCAGCCTCGATCGCGTTAACTAGCCGTGCGTCGATTTCGATTTCTTCGCCGACAGTGAGTTCTTCGTCGTCGAGATCGCCCGCGAGCTCTTCGTCTGAGAGCTCTGTTTGCTCATCCAGGAACCCGGCGATCTGGTCGTCGTAGTCCGCGGTGTGATTGAAGGCGATCGCGGCGAGCTCGGAACGGATTTCGATCGTTGATGAGCCGTCGTTGTCAGTAAGATCGTCGAGAAAAGGTGGGAAGAGCTCGGGGTCGGTCAGCACAGCGATAGAGGAGTGGTTCTTCGCGGCCGCGCGGAGGAGCGCGACTCCGCCTATGTCGATCTGCTCGATGGCCGCGGGCAGCGTGACCGATTCATCAGCCACGGTTTCTTCGAACGGGTAGAGATTCACGACGACGAGATCGATCGCTTTGATGTTGTGCTTTTCGAGCTCGGCGAGATGCTCGGGGTTGTCTTTGTCCGCGAGGATTCCGGCGTGGATGTTCGGATGGAGTGTCTTGACGCGTCCACCCAGGATCTCGGGGAAACCGGTGACGGATTCGACCTGGGTGACCGTGATGCCGAGGGTTTCGATGAACTTTGCGGTGCCGCCTGTTGAGAGGATTTCGACGCCGAGTTCGTGGAGTTTCCGTGTGAGCGGCTCAAGGCCGTCTTTGTCGGAGACTGAGATCAGGGCACGCTTGATGGGCAATAAATCGGGCATGATGTCCCTGCTCTGGTGGAGACTTGAATGGGCGAACCGTTCGACCTGTTGGCACGACTCATCGTACAAAGCGTCTGGTTCGTACAGATACGAAACTTTGATTATCGACGCGGCGCGAACATGTCGAGTGAGCCGTCGTCATGGATGAGCAGCACCCTGTCGTCTTCGAAGTGTTCGGCATGGATCTCTTTGACCGTTGGCATCTCGACTTCGCGGAGCAAGACGCCCGTTTCGGGATTGAAGAACGTGAGCGTTTTCCGATCGGGCGACCAGACGAGCAGCTGTCCGCTGCGTGCGGCGACGGGTTCGCCTGAGAGGCTGGGTGCATTCCAGAGCTGTTCACCCGTGATGGTGTCGAAGGCGGTGAAGCCCGAGTCTTGGAGTGTGATGTAGAGAATGCCATCGTAGGTCGTGGCGTTGGTTGTAATGGGGAAGCTTGTTCGTTTTCGCCAGACGGTGCCGCCTTCTGCGGCAGCGGAGAATGCCCAGATCGATTGATCGAGGGAGGGAACAAAGACGATTCCATCGGAGACCGCGGGGGCGTGGGACGTGCCGCCGAAGATTTTTTCTCGGCGTCCAGCGGATTGGCCTGCGTCCAAGGTCAGTGTCACCACTTCGCCTTGGTTTGAGACGAAGGTCACTGAGTCGTCGACGCGGGCGGGGTCGCTGGTGATTCGTCCGGCGATGTCGTACGCCCAGAGTTTGAATCCATCTTTGATCGACAATGCGAGGATGCGCCCCGTTGTTGTGCCGAAGATCATGGTGTTGCCGTCGACGACGATGTCGGTGGAGGCGCGTCGATCGCCGATCGAGTAACGCCCGACGATGGTGCCATCGCCATGGTCGTAGATGTGATAGTTGGTTTCGTTGAGGACGAGGACGCCTTCGTCAGAAGGCGCGATGGCGACGACAGGCAGCAAGGGGTTGCCGACGCGAACGATCCAACGTGTGCCCGGAAACAGCCGGTCGTCCTGGCTCACGACGGACACCGAACGTCGAAATGCGTCTTTGTCGCGC
>JBCDAP010000082.1:0-6892 GCA_039185335.1 Planctomycetota bacterium
AAGGTGTTGGCGGGGCAGGGTTCGCAGAGACCGTTGGTAAGAGGGTTCGAGAAAAAGCCTGGGTCGCAGGTGAAGCACGCGGTCGAACCCGGCTCGCTGGACGAACCCGAGCCGCAATCGAGGCACTGGGTGAGACCTGCGACGGGTGCGAAGAAACTTGCGGGGCATGGTTCGCAAGCGCCGGTGTCCTGGTTGATCACGAAGCCGGCCGGGCACGCGATGCAGGCGGTGCGTTCGGGGTTGGAGGTTGTGCCGAGCGGGCAGTCTGCGCAGGTGAAAGAACCGTTGCCCCCCGGCGTATAGGTTCCGATCGGGCAGGGAACACAAAGCCCCTCCGTGAGTGGATTCGAGAAGAAGCCCGGGTCACAGGTGAAGCATTGGCTGGCACCTGGTTCGCTCGACGAACCGGAGCCGCAATCGAGGCAGCGGTTGAGGCCCGCGATGGGTGCGAACGTGGTGGCGGGGCAGGGATCGCACGGGGCGTTGCCGGTGGAGGAGAAGAAGCCGGGATCGCAGGGTTGAGCGATGACCGAGGGAGCGAAAGCGGCAAGGACGCAAACGAAGACCCGTGCGAGGGCAACAAAAGTCCGATTCATCATGACTCTCCTGTGTGAGCGAGAACAAATAAACTCGGGCAGAGTTTAGATCGGCTCAACACCCATCAGAAGAGAGCTTGATCGAAAGAACTTTGAAAGGGGGATATTCGGATTTTAGGGCTCGCAAGTGTTACCGAAGTTAAGCAGCACCGCGATGAAGTCTGCTACGTCGACGGTTCCGTTGCCGTCTGCATCACCTTCACAAACAGGGTCACACAGCTCGGACACGCACTCCGTGGAGCCGGGCTCGGAAATGAAGCCTTCGGGGCAGGGGGTGCAGATGTCGCTGCCGAAATCCTCAGCAAACGTGTCGGCAGGGCAAGGCTCGCAGAGATTGTTGGTGGAAGGGTTCGAGAAGAAGCCCGGTTCGCAGTCGAAGCATTCGAGGGCGCCCGGTTCGCTGGATGTGCCGGGGATGCACCCGAAGCACTCCGCGAGGCCGGAGACGGGTCCCCAGAATCCGGCTTCGCAAGGCTCGCAGGTATCGGTATCCAGATTGAGTGCTGAGCCGGCAGGACACGCCGGGATACAGAAGGTGCGCTCGGCATTGGGGATTTCGCCGGGGGGGCAGTCTTGGCAGGAAGCGGTACGGAACCCCGGAGCGATGGTCCCGGTTGGGCAGGGCTCGCAGAGGCTACCCGGCACGTTGCTGAAGAAGCCTGGGGGGCAGTCGAAGCACAGGGAGGCGCCGGTTTCGCTGGACATGCCGGGGCCACAATCGCGACACATCGATGATCTTTCGACAGGCGCATGCGTGCCCGCGGGACAGTCGGTGCATGCTCTGGAGCCAAGCACATCCGTGAAAGTGCCGACGGGACAGGGCTCGCACGGGCCGAAGCCATCGTCGGAGAAGAAACCTGGTCCACAAACACCTTGCGCGTTTGCGGAGGAGGCGAGCGTGGTTGCAAGAATCAACGCGAAAAAGCCCGCGAGGGCGATCATGGTCCGGTTCATTGTGACTCTCCTATGCGAGTAAAACAGACAATGCTCGGGCAGAGTTTAGGTCGGCTCGGCACTCTGCAGAGGAGAGCTCAAGACAAAGAGCTTTGGAAGGGAAGTGTTTGCGTTCAGGGCTCGCAGGTGTTCCCGAAGTTCAGGAGCACCGCGATGAAGTCCGCGACGTTGACCACGCCGTCGCCGTTGGCATCACCCTCGCACTGAGGATCGCAGGGTTCTGGGACGCACTCGGTAGCGCCCGGGTCGGAGGTGAAGCCCGGGGGGCAGATCGCGCATTGGAAGGAGCCAACGTTGGGCGCGAAAGTCCCGGCTTCGCATGGTTCGCAGGAGTTGTTCGGGCCTGGGACGCTGCCGGCGGGGCAATCGATGCAAGCGGTCTTGTCGAGGTTGGGGACGGAACCGGGAGGGCAGCTCTGGCAATTGATGCTGCCGAAGAATGGCGCGAAGGTCCCGTCGGGGCAAGGCAGGCACTCTTCGGAGCCGGGGTCGCTCGCGAAGGTGCCTCGAGGGCAAGCGTTGCAGGATTCCGAGGCAGGAGTGGAGGTGAAACCTGCGGGGCAGAGCGCGCATTGGAATGAGCCAGCATTCGGCGCGAAGGTGCCGGCAGCGCAGGGCAGACACGTGGCGTCACTTGGGCCTGAGAAGAAACCCGCCGGGCACTCGATGCAAGCGGTGGCGTTGGAATTGGGTTCGGTGCCGACCGGGCAAACCGAGCAGGTCGTGGATCCGAAGAACGGGTTGATGGTGCCATCGGGGCATGGTTCGCAGGCGCCGCCGGGAGTGTCGTTGAATGAGCCTGAAGGGCAAGCGAAGCAAGTGTCGCTGTTGGGTGTGCTCGAGAAACCGACTGGGCAGTTGAGGCACGATGTGTTCCCGAAGTCTTGGTTGAATGTGCCGCTTGGGCATGGTTCGCATGGGGCGGAGCCGTCGGCGGAGAAGGAGCCGGGCCGGCAGAGTTGGGCGGTTGCGGGGGAGATCAACGCGAATGCGATCGCGGCAATCACGAGAAAAAAGCGCTTCGGCATATCGAACTCTCCTATAGGTAGGTGTGCGGCCTGTTCTCGAGACCTTATGCCAGATCGAGCGTATCGCCAGCAAAAACCCGGTGATTGGAGAGATGGGTAAGGAGATCGATCTCGAATCGGTCATGCGATCGATACGGAGAAAGCAAAGGAGAGTTAGCTTGCCAGGGCGAGTTCTGGGACCTCATCGCCTGTAGACGGTTCGGCCCAGACAACCTCGACCGTCGCGTTGAAGAGAGTGAGCAGGGACTCGAGCTGTTTTTCGATTGCTTGCTCGGCTTCGGTGATGTACCGCCGTTCGTTGTCGCGGAAGAGCGCGGTCGCTTGCTCTTGCGCAGAAGCGATGAGTTGCTTCTGCGTGTCCGCGTTCATCTGGATCACATCGAACATCGCGAGCAAACGTCCTGCTTGGATGTCGTAGGGTGTCAGATCGGTCAGGCGTAGCGTGCCTTCGATCGCGGGCAGTTGAACACGATAATGACCGGGCGAGACTTCGATCACGTCCGATCGTTTGAGCTTCGAAAGATCAACGTAGTACTGCTTATCGAAGTGAAAGATCATCGCGATTTTGGCTTGTGTCAGCAGGATCGGCGGGAGCCACGACCAACCTTTCTTCGAAGTCGCGATCTCTTTGGCATGTACTTCGAGACCGACAAGCTTACCAACGGCGCGGACCTTCTCCGCGACGACAGCCACGGGCTCGATCATCATCGGAGCGCTCTTCGACTTGCGGCGCAGCAGCATCACAATCGCGCCAGTAGTGACGACACCCAGCACGAGTGCCAGAGAAGCGATAGCCAGCACTTCGATCGTGTTCATACAACCTCTTTCGGGAACAGGACGATCTGCTTTCAGGCCGAGCTATGGCTTGGCATCTTCTGCCTTGCCCGCTTCGAGCGACCGAATCAGGAAGTGTCCAGAGGCGCTCACCAACGCGATGGTGGCAAAGAGTCCGAGAATCGATAACACCGCGAGCATGAATGTGTTCAGCGGCGACATCATGTACGACAGCACCGAAGAATTCAGCATCGCATGGAGCTGCGCTGGGTCATCTGCGTACTTCGTTTCGAAGTACGAACGCGGACGGAGACGCGTGATCGGTGTGACAAACGCTGCGGCTAGCGCGAGAACCGGAAGCCCGCAGACCATGCTCAGAACAAGGCGAGTGAACGACACTTTGGGGTGACGAAGCAAGACAACCAGCCCGGCCAATCCGATGAGCCCGATCCCGAGCAGAGCTTGCAAGACCATCGGATACAGGATCGTGATGTCTCCGACCAAGAATGCGTCTTGGATCGGAGTCGGGGGCACGTTCCGTCCGGCAAAGCGGCCTCCGATATTTCGTTCCGCGAGTGAAGCGCTGACGAGGAGCGTGCCGCCGACCGAAAGCAGGAGGATGCCGGGTGCTTCTTTGAATCGTCCGAGCATGAACAGCACCGCGAACACCATGGCCATCGATGCCGGGATGGCGAAGATCACGGGCGCCCAGAGGAAGGGAGGCTGCCCTTCGAGTTTCGCGATGAGAGAAAAGACGCCGATCACGATGGCGATGGCACCGCCTGCGATGGCCATAAGCCCGGCACTGACTCGGATAATGGGATGGGTCTCGAACTGCTGCACGCTATTCCGTTCTTCGACTGGTATTTGGACCTTCACCCACGCCGGGTTCAGGCATGCTCGCGACCTGTGATCGGCTGAACCAGTTTAGACGATGAAACAGCCTCGGTTGTTCGCCCCGAAGTGTCGAGGATGTTGCTCGCTGCGAGCGATGGCGACCAAGGGGTCACCCGATCTCTCCCGTTGTTCTTCGAGGCGTACAACGCAAGATCGGCCATCCGGCGGAGTCCGGATGGGCAATCCGCTTTGTGAGCGTGCAGCATCGCGACACCGATGCTGAGGGTCGGCCAAAGACTATCGATCGGCCGTTGCGCGGCGAACTGCTCGCGGAGGCGATTGGCGATGGTGGTCGCCTGATGGAGATCGACGCCGGTCAGAGCGATCAATATCTCGTCCCCGCCCACGCGAGCTGCGATATCTCGCTCACGAACGCACCCATTGACAACGTCACCGAGGACCGAGAGCGCCCGATCGCCGGCTTCGTGGCCGCAGGTGTCATTCAGGTCCTTGAAACGATCGAGATCGATCGCGAGCAATGCGGCCTCGACATGTGTCCGTTGCGATCGACCGATCAATCCACCGAAGTGGGCATCGAAGCCCCGCCTATTCAGAAGAGAAGTCAGCGGATCGGTTTGCGAGAGCTGCGTCAGATGCGCTTCGACTTGTCGCGCCTCGGCTCGTACGCGTTCCGCGATCTCTCGCTCGAGGCGATTGGTTTCAACGCGCCGACTGTGAAAATGGGCCAGGCATGCGTGGGCCGCCTCGGCAACCGGGGCCAATTCGGATTTTTCGTGCTCGGCCAGAAGCGGTGCCAGATCGGCGATGCATTCCGCTCCGAGCCCGGCTCGCACTTGTGCCGCGAGCCGGCGGACAGTCGATCTCCGGTGGAGTTGTTCCAGCTTCAGCCCACCGATTCCGATCACGACGCTGAGCGGGATCGCAATCCAGAGTCCGGTTATCCCCAGCCACAGAATGAGTGCTGTCGAAGTGATCCCAACAATGAGCGCACACCACAGAGCAGGCTGAAAAGCCAAGATACGCAAACCCGAGGAAATGATGAGTCTCGAGCCGAAGTCCATAACCTTCCTGTCCCACAGGGTCTCCATCAAGACCATGCAAATGAACCGGACAGGCATGCAAACGCAATCCTGAGAATTTGCTTGGATGGTGTCTTTTGGAGGCCTTGAGGGTGAAAAAGAGAAAACCCCGCCGCGTCTTGGGACGTTGCGGGGCTCATCATCTCTCTTCTCTGGGCCATTCGTTCTCGGCTCCTCTCTCCGGGGCCGATCCGAACGCAAGAAACATACACGCGCGCTTGTTCTGAGCACCCGATCAGAGCGCACAAGTTGTGTAAAGACTGCGAAGCCGTATCAAGGTCTATTAAAATGGCCTGTTCATCGAAAAAAATTCATACAAAGAGGCATCTGAACGAAGAAGATTCGATTCTGATACAGGATTAGGGCCTGGGGCTGATGAATTCGACTCGGAGGCGTTCTTGGCCGTCATCGGTGGTCTCGCTTTGCCCGGCAATTCGCACGAACTCGCCACGATATCGGTCCAGGTTCGCTGTGCTTCCTTCTGCATCGATCAGAACGGTGCTGCCCGTGATGAGGCCCGGACGGATCAAACGCCATGCGAGTGAACCATCCCGTTCGGCGTACGATTCAAGCTTTCCTTCTTCCAATCGCCACCCATCGTCTGCAAGGGGTCCATCACCTTGGCAGGCGGTCAGGTTGAACCAAAGCAGTGAAGCGAGAACGAGTCGCGCGCGACGCGAGATCTTCATCCTTTGTGAAGATTCTGAATGCACTATGAAGTTTCCTCCAAGTTGGACAAAATCGGTTCTTCTGGTCTTGATCATCGCAATGAAGCTGCCATGATACGGCCCGCGAAAATCCTCCGCCCCACGGGGCTTTCGCAAGACCGAATGGAACACGTTTGACGCAGGATGAGAGATGACAGAGCTGATATGTATGGTGACGGTGAGTGTCATTGGCTTCACGGCAGAGGGTATGGCAACGGGTGATCGTCGGCACCAGGAGGAGGTGCCGACGCCCCGTGGCCACCATCAACAGAGTGATGAACCAACACAGGGTCAGCATGCGACGAGCCCTTTCGGGAACAACGCGCTCATGATCCCGACACCTGGAACCTTTGCTCTGCTGGGGATTGCGGGTTTGGCGACTGTGACTCGCCGGCGCTCTTGATGGCCGAAGGCCACCTGGTTTTCTCTTCTCATGCAAAAAGAGAATGAGCCGCCGACGCCTAAACGCCGGCGGCCCGGAGAGAGATGATGCATAGGGTTATTCGTCTGTCTTCGGCTAAGAGTTGCCTGAAGGCTGAAATGCGGGCATGAAAGAGGCTATCTTTCCCATTTTTACATGCACTAACAAGCTTTTTATCGCTCTTCGTGAAGAATGAAGCAAAAAATCAACGCTTGGAGAACTGGAACGACTTACGAGCACCAGGCTGACCATACTTCTTGCGTTCGACTTCACGAGCGTCGCGGGTCAGGTAGCCGCGGTCACGCAGAACGCCTTCCAGCGAGGGATCGTACTTAACGAGCGCTCGTGCGATCCCGAGGCGGAATGCTTGGGCTTGTCCCATGATGCCTCCGCCATCAAGGCGGGCGACGACATCGAGTTTGCCAAACGTTTGGGTTTCTTTGAGCGGTGCGTACACATCTGCACGGTCGCGGTC
>JBCDAP010000083.1:0-6867 GCA_039185335.1 Planctomycetota bacterium
ATCAGGACGCTTGAGCTGGGGATAGACCTCACAGGAGGCCGAGCCTTCAAGGATCTCAACGAGGTCTTCAATCCAAACAGCACCATCGAATCGCACCGCAGCTTCAACAAAGCAGCGTTGATTGTGTGCACCGTACTCGGAGATCTCTTTCGAGCATGGGCAGAGACTTGTTGCCGGAGCTCCAACCGTCAAAACGAAATCATCATGCGAATTCGAAACCGCTTCGATCTTCACCTGATAATCCATTAAGCCGGTTCGCCCGGTCACCGGAGCCGACTTGGCCATGAAGTACGTGAACTCGACCTCGATATGTGCATCCTCAGCGTTGAGCTTGTCCTTGATCTCCGCAGCCACTTCCGACATCGCTTCTGGAGTAAGAGGGTTTGCAAGATCGCCGAGCACTTCCAGGAACCGGCTCATGTGCGTTCCCTTCTGATGATGCGGAAGGGAGACGTACATGTTGATCGTCGCTGTGCAAGTCTGCTCGCCACCCTCGCGAGTGCGCAAGGTAATCGGAGATTTTACGTTTTTGACACCCACCTTGTCGATCGCGATCGCTCTTGCATCGGGCGTCGATTGAACATCAGGGATCGCATCCTGGACAGGCATCGTCATAGGTCGTGGTTCCGAATCTCGAGGGCAGGACATTGAATCTGACAGGGATTCGTCACACAGGTGTGCTCCGATTCACCTACCGAACATATTAGGCATCCAAACCCGCCGGCCCCACCGCCACAGGCCCATCACCACGCGTCTCGGACTTGTGTGCGCCAGAAACCAGCGAAACAGCCCACCATTCTCCCAGGGCAACCCCGGGAATCCCACCGGCAAGCCAATCCCAGGGCATCATGTTTGCGAAGGCAGGCAGCCCTCCGCCGAAGGCCCGAGCCAGCCACTCGCTTTGCGGGATCGCCAGGGCTGCGACGGCCGAAAGCACGGGCATGCCCATCACCGCAAGGACAAAGATCATCGTGTGCGCACGCCAGGCGAGAATGCGGGCTGCGGCCACGCCCGCGATGGTCGCGATCATTGCAGCCGCGACACCTTGCCCAGCAAGCGTTGTTCGTGCCACCACCATCACGATCAAAACCGAGGCAAAGAGAATGATCAGACCCGAAAGATAGCTACGTTTCGACCACGTCACCTTGGCTTCCCCAAGCGTCTTCCCCGAAGTCGCGATCGCGGCTACGAACAAGCCAATCAGGGCAAAAATGACCGCCTCCCAGATCAGAAGCTGCCTTATGCCACCAAGATCTGCCATCGTCGGAACGGTGCGTACAAGCTCATCAATCCGTGCAAACGAAAACGGCATCGCCAAGAAAATCCAGCCTATAGCAAGCAGAGCGATCGATGGCGCGCCGAGAAAGTACCTGCCAACAAAGCACGCAACTGCGACTGCTGCAATAACCACGACCGTCATGCGCCAAGCGACGGAAGCAGCGTCGTTATGAACAAAAAGTGTCGTATGGCGTCCCGCATCAACCGACTGAATGCCCGAAAGCAGCTCGATTGCCAGAGGAAAAAACCCAAAGACAGAGATCAACAACACCACAACGGCTGCGGCAAACGCAAGGGACGGGCTCTTGACACGACCTTTCATTCTCCCGATTGGTCCTCGCGAGATGCGCCCGGAACCCAGAGGACATCCCCTCCTGCGTTCACATTCGCGAGACGGGCAAGAACGAAGAGGAGATCACTCAACCGATTGAGATAGATGAGCGCTTCGGAATTGATCCGGTCTGGCTCGTCGAGCATCAGGTGAGCAACAAGGCGCTCGGCACGCCGAACGACGCAGCGAGCCAAGTGAAGATGCGAAGCAGCAAGACAGCCGCCAGGAAGAATAAAGCTCGACAGCGGTTTCAGATGAGCGTTGTGGCGATCAATCGCTTTCTCCAAACGCTCCGCCTGGCTTGACAAGACTCGCAGACGAGACCCACCCTCCTCTTCGGCTGTGGCAGGAACGCAAAGATCGGCACCGACATCAAAGAGATCGTTCTGAACTTCGCGAAGCTCGGACTTGATGTCCTCGTCATCGATCGCGGTCATCGCGAGGCCGATCGCGGCATTCGCCTCGTCAACGGTGCCATAAGCCTCAACACGGAGCGACGCCTTTGGGACGGTCGAACCGTCGCCGAGCATCGTGGTGCCAGTATCACCTGTTTTGGTATAAATCTTGGAGAGTCGGACCATGGAGACAGATTACCCGCTCGGGCTTGGATTTACCTGTTTGCGGTCCGGGAAGGGGCCCGTGATTTGCGTGAGGCACGATCCGAACGCATGATCGAATAGGAATAGGTTTGGCGCACCTTTTATCGAGAGGACTTCGGATGCTGCAGAAAACGATGCGTGTGATTGGCGTGGCTTTGGTTGCCGGTGCCTTTGTGTTGGCATTCCCGGGTTGCCAAGGGGTGAAGCAAGACGGCGGGTACACGCTGGACTACGGAAACGACACGGCGGAGTACAACTTCAAGAGCATCGCGGGGGACGGCCCGTCGGCCGAGCGTGCGATCGCGGGGCTGTTCGAGCAACAGGGCTTCACCAAGACCGGCGAAATCGGCCATTACACCGTGTACACGGATGCAGAGGGGCATTCGATCCGCGCGTCTGTCGGAACGTGGACTGCAAACGACGGAGGGGGATACATCGAGATGTACCCAACGGGAAGCAAAACGTTCGATGGATACCGGACGTTCCTGGATCAGTTCTTTGCCGGGGTAAGGAGCCTGGAGAAGGAGCGGGCGATGCAGATCGCGGCCGACGCGAAACGTGTGAACGACACGGTGCGAACGCAAACGGTACCGCACCGCACACACGTGCCGCATCACCACACGGTGCCGAAGATCCCGAAGGGGCATTATTGATGGATCTGTTGGGCATTGTTGTTGTGAGATCACAACAACAATGCCCACGAAACCGGTGTTTCTGTCAGGCCGCGCGCCTTCGCTCACGAGGGCTACCGAGAGCTTGTCGACCAATTCTCTCGGCGATCGCCAAGATCACAGGCCCTCCAGCTCCCTGCGGCGGCTATTCCTGACACAAGCCGTCAACCGGAATGCGGCTGATCATTCACAGCCTGACTCCGCATCGGTCAAAAACGCGAACAGATCGAACGCGTCAATCTCTCCCGACGCATCCCAATCCGCGGATTCACCAAAGAGATCGATGTCGTCGAGTATCCGGACCACATCCCCCTGGTCGAACGCACCGCTGAGATCGAGATCAGCCGGGCACGCCGATTGGGGATCAAAAACCAAGACAACTTCGTACATCGCACTGACATCGAATAGCTCATCCGCTTGCTCAGTTACCGATGAGAATCCTTCTAGAGTGTAGGAACCCGTATTCAGGGAAAGAACTTGGTTCACCTCCGTTGCAGGCTGGCCTTCATCGTTGAAGGCATTCAGAATCGTTACAAATCCTTCACCCAATAATTGAAAGCTTGATGATACTTCTACAGATCCTGGATCGGCCGGTGCGGATTCATTGCGCATCGTGGCCAGGGTAGCGTTAACTCGTACTACGGTCGGCCGGTCAACTTCGAACTCCACGATGACACCCGAAGTAACCGCCGTGAAGACTTCAGGTTCGAACGCGAGTGCGGTCGCATTGCTTGATGCGAAGCCGTTCATTGAAATCTCGGCTACAGACACCAAGGCGCCCGCTTCCGCTCCTCCATCGACCACGCCACCATCGGGGACGTCATATCGAGCAAACACCGAAGTAAACAAATCACCAGGGCTATCGTCGAAGTCCGTGGCTTCGTCGAGTGGATCTCCTGTATCCGCTCGCTGTACAAACGCGTCCGCCGACGCTTGTTGACTAAGAAGAGTGACATCAGCCGAAACGGATGCCGCAAGACCAAACGAAGCAACGAATGCACACCAATCAAAGTACCTAGCCATGTTGTTCCTCGGGGTTGTTCGCAGAAGACCATCCTAAGCATGCGCTGTTTCATTCGATTGTCTTCGAAGTTCTAAACACGAAAAAACTTTGCATGAGCAACCGTCGCCTGACTCGGTGAGTGATGACGCCTCTCTCAGCGAAGCGTTGGCTTGCAATTCAATAAATATTCGGAGAGACAAATAGACCCGAGTAACATCCGTCCGTTTGCACGGAATCAAAATCCAACGCATTATCTTGAAAGTGTGACCTTTGTTTCTTTCACCGAAAGGACCTGCCATGCCCTGCCTTGCACCTCGCTCACTCGCCGCTCTGCTGCTAGCTATTGGACCGCTGATGATGATGTTGGCCGGATGTTCAGGCGTCCAGACAGGCCGAGGTTACTTTTATAACCACGGCAACGACATCGCGAGCTACTCGCCCAAGCACGCCGTGGGCACGGAAGGTTCCGAACAGTTGCGCACTTCCGCTCTTGCCTATGTCACTCAGCAGGGGATGACCATCACCGAACAAAGCGGCACTCCGGACTCCTACGGAGACTGGTCCTTCGTTGCCCAAGACACGGACGGCAACCGATACTACATCGACAACTACCACCACCCAGATTTTGGAGATGACGGACTCCGCGTCCGCCCCCTCGGCGAAGCTCCGGAGGGCTACGTCGCGTTCCTGGACGGGTTCTTCGCGCACATCCAGAGGTTTGAGAAGAGCTATTTCCAAGCACAGCGGGATGCAGCGCGTGTGAACGACACGGTGCGGACGCAAACGATTCCGCACCGGACTCATGTGCCGCATCACAAAGTGCCGGTAACGCCAAAGGGACACTATTGAGGATTGCGGCAGCTTGATTCCTTGTTCTGCATCAAGGCCAGCGTCGATTGATCGTGATAAAAAAAGCCCCTGCATCTGCAGGGGCTCAGGGGAATCAGTCAGATGTGCTGAAGGTCAGTTGGCCTTGGTGACCTCTTCGACCATGTTGGGCGGGAGCGGGCGATATTCCAGCGGCTCCATCGAGGAGGTGCCACGTCCCTGGGTCAAGCCACGGAGAGTGGTGGTGTAGCCGAACATCTCCGAGAGCGGAACCTCGGCGGTGACGATGCGAACAACGCCACGCTCTTCTTGGTCGGTGATGAGACCGCGCCGGGAGGAGATGTCGCCTGTGATGGCACCGAAGTACTCGTCGGGAACGGTAATCGAGACCTTCATGATCGGCTCAAGGAGCGTGATTTTCGCCTTGGAGCACGCCTCGTTCAGCGCGAGTCGGCCGGCCTGTTCGAACGCGACCTGCGAGGAGTCAACCGGGTGGAAAGAGCCATCGATGAGTGTGGCCTTGATGTTGATGAGGGGGAAGCCCGCGAGGATGCCCGACTTCGCAGTGTTGCGAATACCGGCCTCGACAGAGGGAATGAATTCCTTGGGGATCGAACCGCCAACAATCTTGTTCTCGAAGGAAATGTTGTCCTTGAAGTTGAGTTCGGCTTCCTCGGCCTGCTCGGCAGTGAAGGGCTCGAGATTGATCGTGCAGTCGCCGAACTGACCCCGACCACCGGTCTGCTTCTTGAAGGTACCGCGGATGTTCTGCGCGGGACCTTGGATGGCTTCACGGTAGGAGACACGGGGCTTGCCAACTTCGACATTGACCTTCATCTCGCGAGTAATGCGGTTCTTGATGATCTCGAGGTGCAACTCACCCATGCCAGCGATGATGGTCTGGCCGGTTTCGTCGTCATAGTTCGCGCGGAAGGAGGGATCCTCACGCTTGATGGCCACGAGTGCGTCACCGAGCTTACGCTTGTCGTCCGCGGTCGCCGGCTCGATAGACATCGAGATGACGGGCTCGGGGAAGGTCATGCGTTCGAGAACGATCGGATGATCCGGATCACAGAGGGTGTCACCGGTGATGGAATCTTTGAGACCGACGACGGCAACAATGTTGCCAGCGGTCGCTTCATCAAGAGCGTTCCGAGAGTTGGCGTGCATCTCGAAGATACGGGATGCGTTCTCCTTCTTGCCGTTACCGGGGTTGAGGACACGCGTACCTTTGCCGAGCTTGCCGGAGTAGACACGCAAGTAGGTCAGGTCGCCATGGGTGTCGGAGACGACTTTGAAGACAAGGCCCGAGAAGGGAGCGTTTTCGTCTGAAGGACGAGTGAGCTTTTCTTCCTCGTCGCGAGGGTTGGTGCCTTCGACATCGGGAACTTCGACTGGGGCAGGCAGAAAGTCGATGACTCCATCAATAATTCGCTGGACGCCGATGTTGCGCAGAGCCGAACCGCAGAAGGTCGGATTGCAATCACGAGAGATGCAACCCTTGCGGATCGCTGCACGGATTTCTTCAGCGGTGGGCTCTTCGCCTTCGAGGACCTTCTCCATAAGAGCGTCGTCGTAGTTGCAAGCCTGGTCGATCATTTCCTGGCGATGAAGCTCAGCGAGGTCCATAACCGAATCTGGGATTTCCTTCTCGGTGACATTCTCGCCTGAATCACCCTCGAAGTAATACGCCTTCATGAGTACAAGGTCGACGATGCCTTCGAGCTCGTGGCCCGCGCCAATCGGGATCTGCATGGCGATGGGGTTCGCACCGAGACGCTTCTTGATGGATTCGAACGAGAAGGACCAATCGGCACCGATCTTGTCCATTTTGTTGATGAAGCACATCATGGGAACTTCGTAGCGTTCGCCTTGGCGCCAGACGGTCTCGGATTGGGCTTCGACACCTTCTTTGCCGTCAAAGACCGCAACGCCACCGTCCAGTACGCGCATGGAGCGTTCGACTTCGATGGTGAAGTCAACGTGGCCCGGAGTATCGATGATGTTGATCTTGTAATCCTCACCGAAGCGCTGCCAGGGGCAGGTGGTCGCCGCGGAGGAGATGGTGATGCCGCGCTCCTGCTCTTCTTGGCCGAAGTCCATGGTCGCGGTGCCCTCGTGGACCTCACCGATCTTGTGGCTCTTGCCGGTGTAGTA
>JBCDAP010000084.1:0-6841 GCA_039185335.1 Planctomycetota bacterium
GTCCATCACGGACTGAGGTCCCCCGGCTCACAGGCCTTTGAGGGGTGCTATCCTCTCTTGTTCGCTCTTTGAGAGGAGCCACCGCATGGCGACCGTCAAGCTGACGTCCGTTGGGAAGATCTACGATAAAAAGGTCCGGGCAACCAATGACTTCAATCTCGATATTGGAGACGGGGAGTTCGTGGTATTTGTCGGGCCATCAGGATGCGGGAAATCCACGACCCTCCGCATGATCGCGGGCCTCGAGGAGATCTCGGAAGGCATTATTGAGATCGGGGAGCGTGTGGTGAACGACGTCCTCCCCAAAGACAGGGACATCGCGATGGTGTTCCAGAACTATGCCCTGTACCCGCACATGTCGGTGTACAAGAACATGGCCTTCGGGCTGATGCTGCGGAAGGTGCCGCGGACAGAGATCAAAGAGCGAGTCAACGCAGCGGCAAAGATGCTCGGCATCGAAGACCTCCTTGAACGAAAACCCAAACAGCTCTCAGGCGGCCAGCGCCAACGCGTCGCGCTCGGAAGGGCGATCGTCCGCGAGCCCGCGGTCTTCCTCTTTGATGAACCGCTTTCAAACCTCGACGCTAAGCTGCGTGTCACCACGCGGACCGAGATCAAGGCGCTCCACCAGCGTCTGACAACCACAACGATCTATGTCACACACGACCAGGAAGAGGCCATGACCCTGGGCGACCGGATCGTCGTGATGTCCGCGGCCCGCGGCGTCGGCACGATCGAACAAGTCGACACGCCGCTCAATGTCTATCGCTACCCGGCCAACCGGTTTGTCGGCGCCTTCCTCGGCCGCACGCCCATGAACTTCCTCGAAGGCCGGCTGATCAAACAGGATGATGCCTACTACTTCGTCCGAGAGGAATCGAAGGTCTCGATCCGAATGAACCACGAGTTCAACGATCGCCTCTCGCCGTACGAAGACCGGTCGATGACCCTGGGCTGGAGACCCGACGCGATGTCCGAGACCAACACCGGCATCTACCAGGGGCACGACAACCACCTCACGCTGAACACACTCGTCGTAGAACCGCTCGGACGAGAAATCGATGTGTCCTGCCAGACAGACGATGGCATCCGCTTGATCGCTCGTATCGATGCGAGAGACGACTTCCCAGAAGGCAAAGCCGTTCAGTTCTTCATCGACACCGAGCATGTACACCTGTTCGAGCCGGGCGAATTCGGGATCAATGTCATTCACCCTGACGGGCAGGTCATCTCGAATCACATCGAGGATCCACGTCCGCAAGCGGTTCCCGCGTGACTCCCCAGCCTCCGCCTGATGTCCTCGAAAGCCAGAATCGTAAGCTGCTGCGCGTCGCGTTCTTCGGCGACATCGTGGGCAAGCCCGGGCGAGAGGCATTCGCTTACGCAGCGAAGAGAATGCGCGAAGAGAACAAGGCCGACGCGATCATCGTGAACGCAGAAAACGCGCGCCACGGGGCGGGACTGCATCCGGCGGGATACCAAGAAATCAAAGACGCGGGCGCCGACCTGGTCACGCTCGGGGATCACGCGTGCGACGAAGCGTCAATCTTTCCGACCGTCAGAGATCCTCAAGAAGCGCTGATCCGCCCTTCAAATCTCGGACCCGCCAAAAAATCGCTTGCGGAAGGCAGAACGTTCGCACGTCTCTACAAATCAAACGGCTCCCCCACCCCCATCTACGTGACAACCGTGACGGGTAGGGTCCACATGAAGCACGAGTCATCCGACCCCTTCGCAGCGATGGACACCCAGGTCAACACCATCGCGGACGAACATCCGGACGCGATGGTAATCGTTGAGGCACACTGCGAAGCGACCTCGGAAAAGAACGCACTCACCTTCCACGCCATCGAGAAACACCGGGGACGTGTGATCGCGGTCGTCGGCACGCACACGCATGTGCAAACAGCGGATCCGCGCCTGGTCGGCGGTGTCGCTTCGCTCACCGATCTCGGGATGTGCGGCGGGCATGGCGGGGTTATCGGATTCGATCCAACCCTGTCTCGGAAACGACTCATCCGTCAGTCCGGAGGAAAACTCGAGCCCTGCGATCAAGATCTCCAAGCAACGGGAGCTTTGATTACCGTCGATACTGAGGCCAAATCCGCAACGTCCATAGAACTTATTCGGATCCGGACGCAGGAAACCTTGGTCAAATGAGCTACAATCGTCGTCATTACTGAGCCCGATCGAACGCTCGACCAAGGAACACACATGCCGACAACGACCACGACTTCTTCCCTCGCCATCAATGGTGGTACCCAGGTGGCTCCAGACGGGGTCCCGATGATCGCCGTCAAAATCGATCAAGCCCAGATCGACGCCGCGGTCGAGGTGATGCAGTCGGGCATGCTCGCCCAGGGCAAGAACGTTGCAGCCCTTGAAGAGTCCTACGCCAAGATGTCGGGAGCGACCCACGCCATCGCGTGCGCTAACGGAACATGTGCTTTGCAGCTCGCCTACGAAGCCCTGATCGAGCCCGGCGACGATGTGCTCGTCCCCGCCTGGTCGTACATCGCGACCGCTTCGATGATCGTCGCTCGCGGCGCGAACCCCATCTGGGTTGACGCCGATCCGCACACCTACTGCATCGATATGAACGACGCGGCTTCGAAGGTCACGCCTTCCACAACCGCGATCGCTGCCACACACCTCTACGGCAACCCCGTCGATATCCGCGCGGTGGAACGCCTCGCGATCGATCACGGGCTCGCCGTCATCTACGACGCCGCTCAGTCGCACGGCGCGACCTATGACAGCAAAGGAGTGGGCGCCTTCGGCGACGCGGTCACCTACTCCTTCTACGCTACCAAGAACATGACCACGGGCGAGGGTGGCCTCGTCTCGACCAACGACGAAGTCACCGATCAGACCCTCCGTTCCCTCCGCTCGCACGGTGAAGCCGAGAAGTATGTCCACGATCGCATCGGCTACAACTACCGGATGAGTGATCTCGAAGGCGCGATCGGCCGGATCCAACTCGCGAGCTTGGAAGAAGTCACCGCACAACGCCAAGCGAACGCCCGAGCACTCGATAACGCGGTTGCGGACATGGAAGGTGTTCACGCTCCGACAGTGACCGACAACGCCGAGCACGTCTATCACCTGTACCCGGTCCGCTTCGACCCCGAAGCTTTCATCACCCCCGAAGACGGCCCCCCGATCCGCGACGTCATCGCGGACGCCCTCCGTGCGGAAGGCGTCGGCTGCGCGGTGCACTACCCGATGTCGCTCACACGCCAGCCCGTGTTCGATCGCCCCGGCACCGAACACCCATCCGTGGCCGACAGTCTTGCCCAGACGCTGCTCTGCATCCCCGTGCACCAGCATCTCACGGAACAGCACGTGGCACTGACGGCAGAAGCGCTCAACAAGGTCACTAACGCCTACCGCGCATGACCCGAGCCTCGCGACCTTCCGCAAGAGCCTTCATCAAATCGACTTTGGCTTGCGACCGTCCACGGCGCTATAAATCGTTCCATGCGCCAACTTCTCGTGATCACTCTCGCGGTTCTTGTTTGCGTGCTCGCTCTCGCACCAGCATCGAGCCAGAGCACGATCACGGATCTGCTGGCACCAAGGCAATCTTCGGACAGCAACCAGCCTGATCCACGCACGCCCGAGGCGATCGAGCAGGACCGCGCCGGGCTTGCCCAGGAGATCGCGTCGGCGGAAGCAGCGGTCAAAGCCGCCTCCACAGAAAACCAAGCACCGCCGCAGACGCTCACCGAACGATTGGACATCCTTCGATCAATCGATGCCGCGCTGATTCAGCAACGTGCAGAACTCGACCAACTCGCCGAACCAAGCGAACGCCTTGCAGACATACAGGCAGCCCGAGACAGTTTCATCGCGGGGCAGATCGGGTATGAGACTACGCTCCTTGGCGAAGATCGATTGCGCGAGGACATCCGCAAAGCGAGCAATCAACTCGATGCCCAGCGATTAGCCGCCGAAGCCGCAACCGCATCGCTCTCCAACGCGAGAGAAAACTTCACGAACAAACAATCGGCTCGCCGACTCGCGACCGAACAGCTTGCTGCGGCTTCAGAAACCGAGAAACTTTCGCTTCAGACCAAGCTCCAGCGAGCTCAACTAGAAGAGCGCCTCTCGAAACGAACCCTCGAGCTCCGACGCCTTCAACGCGAGTTTGAACAGCAGTCCTTGACCGCGATCGAAGGCGAAGAGCAACTCCTCAGAGACAAGCTCGCGTCCTTGAGACCACAAGTCGTCGTAAGCCAGAGCGATCGTGATGAGTTCAACGCATTGATCGCGGGTGATCGGATCCGACTTGAAGCCGAAAGAGAAAGCGTCTCGAATGATCTCGCAGATTCCCAGCGATCCCTTCTCTGGAGCCAGCGCTTGCTCGAATCTCGAGCACCGAACGACCCGCTGGCCGCAGCCGAATTGGAACGCCTTGAAGCTGCCGAGGAAACCTATACAAAGAATCTCGCCTTGATCGAAGATCGCCTTGCGAGGCTGGTCGGGTTCGAAAATGCCGTGAAGCGTCGCATCGATATCCGGATGGGGTTCATTCCACGCACCGAACTGCTCTCTCTCGAGGACGGACCAAAGGGCATCACCCAGGACGAGATCCAGGCTCTTCGATCGCCCTTGGCAACGCTTGATGTCCGAATCACAGAACGACGTGATGACAAAGCAGAGATTCAAAGGCGGATTGCCTCTGCTCACGAGGCAGGGGACAAGGCTATCGCCGACACACTCGAACCAATGATCAAGCTGATCGACGAGCGTCTTGCCACTCTGGAGGCCTCGAAGCAATCCATAACACACGAGATCGCTTTCCGCGAACGTCTCATCGAAGACATCGATACCGAGATCGGGATCACACGATTCCAGGATACGGTGAGCTCAATCTGGAGCTCGATCAAAGATGTTTGGAACTACGATCTCTCAAAACTCTTTGCTAAGTCCGACCCGGGAGAGTCCACCTACCCAGTCCATCGTCTGCTCTTGGCAATCATCCTTTTGGTCTTCGGTTTTATCGTGTCGCGCTCCGTTTCGCGTCAACTCAACAAGATGGTCTTTGGTCGCATCAGGCTCGATATCGGCGCCAGAGCCGCCATCCAATCGATCACCTTCTACCTTCTGCTCATCATTCTCACGTTGATCGCGCTCAAAATTGCTGGCATCCCGCTCACGCTTTTTACGCTTCTCGGTGGTGCGATTGCCCTCGGGATCGGCTTTGGCTCGCAAAAGATCGTCAACAATTTCATCTCAGGCCTGATACTGCTTGCCGAGCGACCTATCCGCGTGGGTGACTATGTCGAGTTTAACGGCATCGCCGGCACGATCGAAGCGATCGGAAGCCGCTCGACGCGCCTCCGTACGCCGCACAACATCGAGATGATCATCCCCAACGCCGACTTCCTCGAGAATCACATCATCAACTGGACACTCTCCGACAACAAGGTCGCCCTGGTCATCGAAGTGGGCATCGCGTACGGGTCAGACACACGCCACGCGACCAAGCTGCTGCTTCGAGCAGCCGACGAGCACGGCAAAGTGGTGAAGTCACCCCCGCCCGCCGTACGGTTCACGGGATTCGGCGACAACACCCTCAACTTCTCCCTGATCGTCACGATCCAGATGCTTCAATATTCTGATCGCTTCGCGGTCCCCTCCGATCTCCGATACCGAGTAGATACGCTCTTCCGCGAAGCAGGTATTGTCATCGCGTTCCCTCAACGCGATGTGCATGTCGATACGATCAAGCCGATCGATATCCGCATGGTGACCGATCAATCGCAACTCAGCGCACCAGCAACACCATCAACCGAAGAAGTAACGATCGATCCACTCTCGATTCCGATCGAAGAACGCCTCTCGACGCACAAAGAGACAAAGACGTAGCAACTCGCCTCCCTGCGGCTCACGCGAAACTCCGCGCCCGCCGCAACAACCACTTGTTGACAAAGCCAACAGCGGTATGCACAAGAGTGCGCATCATCGCGCAAAGCGGCCTCACGCTTTCAATGCTCTTCAAACCGCTCGAGCCTCAAGAATCGTGGTCTCCTCGCTGAACACCGCGTCGCCCGCCTTGCAAATCGCGGGGATCAGTGTCGTCGAACCGAGCGAGAGCGCCACGACCCCGCCACCTTCTGTCTCGATCCTTCCCCGACCGTTCATCACCATCCAGATCCGTGCGCTCTCTTGTGAATGCACATCGCACACCTCGCCCGGGGCAAATCGGCGTTCGGTCAGTTCGTAGTAGTCATTCGATTCGAGCAGCGTTTCGCGAGCGCCCGCTTCGCCACGGATCGCGTCAAGGCGTGCCGGCGGACCAAACTCAATGCATTCGAGCGATTGCTCGATGTGGAGCTGCCGATCCGTGCGCCCCCAGTCGTACACACGAAAGGTTGTATCGCTGGGCGTCTGCACCTCCGCAACCACAATACCCCCGCCAAGCGCATGACAAGTTCCCGAGGGCAGATGGTGGAAATCGCCAGCACGAACATCGATCGCAATCATCAGGTCCATCACCGTATTGTCAGCGATCGCGCGCGCAAACTGGTCACGTGTGACACCTTCTCGAACACCCTTGTAGATCTTCGCACCCACCTCGGCTTCGACGATGTACCAGCTCTCCGTCTTCAGATGCGCGTCGGGATGAGCCGCCGCGTACTCGGGCGATGGATGAACCTGAACCGACAGGTTGCCTCCCGCATCGAGGAACTTCACGAGAAGAGGGAAAGCTCGAGCCGCTCGTCCCTTCCCGAACAACTCTTCGCCGTGCCCATGAACCACATCAGAGATGGAACGCCCGACGTACTCACCGTGAGCAACAATCGAGCGAACCGCACCACCACCAGCACCAGAA